>CAZQOC010000028.1:0-12121 GCA_964594745.1 uncultured Sulfurovum sp. | reverse complement strand
CATATAAGTTGCCCCATACAGGGTAGTCTGCTTCAACGGAAAGATTGAGTAAACTTGATGCACCTGCGATGCTGTCCGAAGTAGGAGAGAGGACAACACCGATGGTATTGAATCCATAAGCACGGTTAGAGAAAGAACCCCCACCAAAAAAGAATTTAGATTCAGGCAATTTCTGTGAGGTTTGATCTACTACACCTATTTTGGCAACCCCTGCTAAAGTAAGTTTGTCAAAAGTATGAATCAACCTACCTTCTGTAAATAATTTAACATACGAACTTGCATCTTTTTTATAGGGAACACCATACTCCATAGATGCTGCCAAATAATAGCCATATTTAGGATTTAACTTATCATCTCTGGCATCATACATAATATCAACATATGGGTAGAACAGTAAGAATGTACCTTCCGTTACAGCTTGTGTCAATGTTTGTGTTCCTGTTAAATTGTCCAAAGAATTAATATGTATATTTTCTAGCGCAAGTCCTGTTTTGAGTTTCAGTCTTCCTTCATTGTGTTCTACATAAAACTTTGCAAATAACTTCTCTTCTTTAAAGCCCTTAAACTCCAGATTTGAATACCCAAACTCTGTACCAAAATCAATACCATACCCAAAAAGAGAAAAAAACGCAGGTTTAAAATAATTGCCAATAGCCAACTGTTCTCTTTTAGACCATGAAAGTTTAAGTCCTGTTTGTTGTGCATTACCAAAAAAATTCTTTTTTATTATGGACGCATGTATCCTTGGTCCTATATAAGTGTCATATCCTACCCCACCTTCAAAATGGTAAGCAGCCTCTACCTCATGTAATGTAATATCTATAGGTACAACATTATAGATTTTTCTGTCTACATTCACTTTCACAGAATCAAAACTGTTTAAGGCATAGATGCCACTATAGGTTTCTTTCACCTTTTTAGAATCAAAACGTTCCCCCTCTTTTGCTCTAAGGCGAGAAAGAATGACATCTTTATCTATGGTTTTGAGTCCTTTAATATTTGCTTTACCAAAGGTACAGATTTCACCTTTTTTTAAAACATAATTTAAATCAGCTTGATGTTTATCTAAATCGACATAGGCTTTGGTATCAAGTTGATAAGAACAGTATCCCTTATTGAGTAAATTCTCAATAATTGCACTCTTGGTGGCAATAAAATCTTTTGCCCTAAATATATGCCCTTTTTTAGGTAAAATGAAAGGCTTAATAGTATAGTCACTCTCAATATGTATTTTGCTAACTAGCACAGGTTTGTTTTCTTTAATCCTTACATCAACAGTTGTGTTGGTCTCTTTTATATTGAATGTTGCATCATAGAAACCTTCAGAGTCATAAAAACTTTCCAAGGTAGCTTCTAAAGTGGGGATTAATTTATCTTTGATACGAGGGATGTCTTCTTTCCAAAAGGCAAATATACTTTTTGTTTCCACACTCAATGCCGATTGTATTGTCGCTTCATCAAAATGTTTTTCCCCATATATGTGTATCACATGCGTAGGAAGTTTAATCTCCTCTGCATAGCCACAATTGATGATAAAAAGTACGATAAAAACTATCAATTTATGTTGCATTCACCTACACTCCTAAAGAGGTATCATAACAAAAACAGACTAACACTATACTGTTACACGGTTACTACACAATTTATACTTATAATTCACTCTTCATTATATTTGGGGAGAGATATGAATGACACAAACATCGATACTTCAGCATATTGCTGATGCAAAAAAAGCACATTTGCGCTGGGTTAAACGAGCTGATCATCTTATTAGTGGATTACCTGTAGATAAAGAATTTATACCATTAGAAGCGACGAGTTGTGGTTTTGGACTTTGGGTTTACAGTGAGGGGGCTAAATTACGTTTAGTACCAAGTATTGACAACCTTATGAACCGTATAGAACACCATCATAATGACTTACATGATGCCTATATGGATATCTATAAAATATTTTTTATTATGCCGCAGCAGCGTTCTATATTACATAAAATTCTTACTTTCAACAGTAAGATTGTCTCATCATCTGAAAAAGAAAAAGCTAGGGCACATTTTAAATACCTTAAACGTTCCTCAGAAGAATTACTTGCAGTACTTGATATTCTTGAAGAAAAAGTCAAACAAATGACTTCAGATGAAGTAGAAAATTTAAAATAGTTATGCTAACAAATCTTTGACACTTTCTAGTGGGTTTTTACCCTCTTCTATCATGGCATAGACTTCTGCTGCGATAGGAAGATAAATCTGTTTATCTTCTGCTATTTTATGCAGAGCTTTGGCTGTAGGCACACCTTCTGCCACTTCACCTAATGCTTTCAAAATATCATCCATATTTTGACCTTTTGCCAAACCTAGACCTACCCTAAAATTACGTGATAGTGTCGAAGAGGCTGTTAAAAACAAATCCCCTGCTCCACCCAACGACAAAAATGTTTCTGTTTTTGCCCCAAAAGCTTCTCCAAAACGTGTCATCTCTACAAGCCCTCGTGATATGAGTGCTGCTCTTGCATTATTGCCAAGCCCCAGTCCCTCACAAACCCCACCAGCAATGGCAATGACATTTTTATAGGCTCCTGAGACTTCAGCCCCTACTACATCATCACTTACATAGCCTTTTATAAAATCAGGCAGGGCATCTGCATAGGTGTGCGCCAATGCTACATTCGTGGAACTTATGATAAGTGCGGTAGGCAACGACTTCTCTACCTCCGCAGCAAAAGAAGGTCCAGAGATGAAAGCCAGTCTGTCTGCACTTACAAATGCACCATAGACTTCATTAAGAAAGGCACCTGTACTTGTCTCTATTCCTTTTGCTGCTACAAGTATCTTTTGTCCATAATCTATAAAGTTCTCTTCCATCCATCCACGTGCAAACTGAGCAGGTATAGCCATGACCAAATACTCATACTTCAAAGCTTCATCCATAGAGACAAAATTTTCAATATTTTTTGCGCTTCGTGAAGAGATAACTACTTCATTACCTTGACTATAGGCATGATACAGAGCTTGACCCCACTTACCAGCTCCAATAATGGCTACTTTCATTTATATCGCTCCTTTTATGCAACTAGTTGCATGAGCCGACTGCTGAAGTCGACCCAGTGTCAACGTAGTTTTATGGGCTTTGCTCATAAAGCGTTCTATAATAATAAGTCCCCATTTACCTGCACCAATAATGGCTATTTTCATATCAAACTTCCTTCTTTTTTATCAATGTTTCAAAAGCATCAAGTTTCTCTTTTTCCCCTAAACAGACGATGGTATCACCGCTGTCCAATTTATGAGAAATGCCCGCTGTAATAAATATAAAGGCATTTCCTTTTTCTACATCAATCATACCCATGAGCAAAATTCCATAAGAAGAAAAATCTATCTCATCCGCCATTTTTTCATGCAAGAATGAGCCCTCAGGGATAAGTATCTCCCTAAATATAATACCATCATGATTACCAATAAAGCGTTCTAACAGTCTTGTAGCAACTGGTTTCTTCAAGATATTATAGATTTTATGTGCACTTACTTCGTAAAGATCTATAACCTTATTGGCTCCTGCCATTCTAAGTTTCTTTGTTACATTTAGCGAATCCGAGATAGATAAAATATAGGAGTCTTTAAAAAGAGACCGTAAAGAGAGGGTTAAAAATACATTGAGATGTTCATCATCCATCACACATACCAACTGTTCAAAATCATCCAAATGAAGTGCTCTAAGGTCATCATCTTTAGTAACATCGATGAAATATACATGTTTAAAACCATCTGTTTTGGCATCATTATAAAAGACTTCATTCGATTCAATCAACGTAATTTCAAGTCCATCCTGATGAAGTCCCTGTGCGATAAACTTACCATGATTGCCATAACCAAAAACAGCGATTTTACTTTGAAACATGAATATTCCTTTCATGTAAAGATTTGAAATACTCCAAACTTATTTTTCTTCCCATTACCAGCAGTATATCATGTGCTTGAATCACAGTATTTGATGGAGGATTAAACATAAATTCTCCTTCACGTTGTAGTCCCATAAAAAGTAATTTTTTCTCTTTAAAGTCGATTTCCTGAATCATTTTATCAACAATGCCATGAGATTGATGGACATGAATCTCATCAATATTAGCAATACTCTTACCTGTCAAGATAGCATGTATTGCTTTATACATGGTAGGTTGAGTGATGGCCGCATATATCATCGTATTGGCTACTTTATTTGGCGTGAGAAGTTCATCTGCACCGGCATACTTGAACTTATCTATCGTAGAAGGGTCATTTACCCGAGCTATCACTTTCATTTTACGTGAAATACTTTTTGCATTAAGGGTAATATAAATATTCTCAACATCACTTGAAGTCAAACAGAGCACTGTAATGTCACAATTTTGAATATCGAACTTGCTGAGTGTTTCAAACCTACTTGCATTGTCATGAATGACCATATAACCATCTTTTTTTGCTGCTTCAGCTCTTTGTTTATCACTTTCCAAAATAATATACTCACCTAAACGGTTCATATTTTGACGAAAAAACATTTTGGTGAGTTGTCCATAGCCACAAATAATCAAAAATGATTTACTCTTGTTCATCTGTTCTATGACACGGTATTCTTTAATTTCATGTAATTTTTCTGAAAAAGCAGAAACAATGACAGAGGTCACAAAAGAGATCATCGCAATACCACTGATGATGATTAATATCGATATCGCCCTTCCCATGTCTGTTACAGGGGAGATGTCACCATAGCCAACAGTGGCGATGGTGACAACAGCCCAGTATATGCCATCAAAGAGTGTTTGAATATTTGGATTTTTATCTGCTTCCAAAATGTAGATAGCAATACCTGAAGTAGATACAATAAACATCAGTAAAAAAAGAAGTGTAAGAAGTTCAAACTTTTTATTGATAAGTACATCTACAAACTGGTTGATACTTTTGGTATAACGTAGTAGCTTAAAGACCCTAAAGAGGATAAAAACACGCAATATCCTTAAAGGTCTGTATGCTGGTAAAATGGCAAGAAGATCCACAATCGCCGAAGGTGTCACCATATACTTCAGTTTTTCAGTAAGTCCCTTTTTTAAAACAGTATAAAAACTAAATTCACGCTCTAAAAACTTTGCATCATTATACTCTTTTATTAGCAGTTCAGAAATATCGTTATGTACCCACAAGCGCAAAATATACTCCACAGCAAAAATAAAAGAGACCACATAAATATCATAATTGTCAAGCCACTCTGGTACAGGATGTTTAACCTCATAGATAAGAATAGAGACCGAAGAGATGACCAAAAAGATAATCGTTAAATCAAAGTAGCGTTTATAGGGATAGTTTGTATCAAAAAGAAGTGTTTTTGCAAAGCTCTTAGCAGCTTTATATCTGGGTGAACGATGAAGAAAGAGTGCAAAGGATAACAACAACTCTTTCATCTATCTACTCCTCCTATGACTATGAAAGTCTCTGTTTTAGCAATTCATTGACTTTTCCAGGATTTGCAGAACCTTTAGATGCTTTCATCGTCTGTCCGACAAAGAAACCAAACAGTTTCTCTTTTCCTGCTTTGTATTGCTCTACCTTATCTTGGTTATTTGCAAGTATCTCATCGATGATGGCTAAAATCGCACCATCATCGCTTACCTGTGCAAGCCCAAGCTCATCTATCAGTGCTTCCACATCACGGCTCTCATTTTCCATCATATGATCAAGTATCTCTTTGGCACCTTTACCGGAGATAGTGTCATCAGAGATTTTGGCAACAAGCGTACCCAATGTCTTGGCATCAATAGGTGAGTTTTCTATGCTCAAACCTGCTTTATTCAGACGTCCCAACAACTCAGAGGTAAGCCAGACAACTGCTGTTTTGGCAACTGCACCCTGAGCTAACATCTCTTCAAAATAGGCTGCCATCTCTTTGTCTGCTGTAATCACCTGTGCATCATACATTTTAATGCCAAGCTCTTCCGTGTAACGCTTCACCTTCGCATCTGGCAGTTCAGGCATGATTTTTGCTTCATGTATCATCTCCTGTGTGACAATAAGTGGACGCAAATCAGGATCTGGGAAGTAACGGTAGTCTGCAGCCTCTTCTTTTCCTCTCATCGAGCGTGTCACACCTGCATCTACATCCCAAAGACGTGTCTCCTGGTAGACTTCCTGCTCATAGACACCATCTTCATAGGCTTCACTCTGGCGTTGTACTTCATAGGCTATGGCAGCTGCCACAAAACGAAATGAGTTAATGTTTTTTATCTCCACCCTGGTACCAAATGCCTCTTGCCCTTTAGGACGAATAGAGACGTTCACATCACAACGAAATGACCCCTCTTGCATATTGGCATCAGAGATATCCAAATATCGTACAGTTGAATGAAGCTTCTTCAAATATGCCACTGCCTCATCAGCAGATCGCATATCTGGGTTGGAGACTATCTCCATCAAAGGTGTTCCTGCACGGTTCAGATCCACTTTAGAGAGTTCACCCTCATGCATATTTTTTCCTGCATCCGCTTCAAGGTGTGCCTGTGTCAAACCAATAGTTTTTTGTGTACCATCTGGAAGATCTATGCTGATTTCACCTTTTTGGACGATGGCTTGTGTAAGCTGCGTAATCTGATACGCTGAAGGACTGTCTGGATAGAAATAGGACTTTCTATCAAAATGTGAAGTATGATTCACGTTTGCATTAACAGCATAACCAAAACGCATTGCTTTGATCGCTGCCTCTTTGTTCACTACAGGCAATGCACCTGGAAGCGCTAAACAGGTTGGACATGTATTACTATTTTGATGTTCTGCAAAAGAGGTAGGGCAGGAACAGAAAAGTTTCGTTTTTGTATTTAGTTGTACGTGCACTTCAAGACCGATAACGGTTTCAAACATAAGCTATTTCCTTGGATAGATAATTGGAGATATTATAGCGTTTTGGTTATTTAAGGTAGGTTATCCAATATATTTTCCATGCTCTTCTCAATATTTTAAGCGAATATCTAACATACTATTTTTTTATAATTCTCACATCTCCAAAAAAAATCAAATCTTTCAGTACCGCCTTTTCTACTATGCTCCCTTTGCCCATATGTACCATTAGTTCACCCTGTTTACTGCCATAAAGTTGTCGATGCATCACAAGATTCATCAACCATTCACCCTTATCTGCTTTTCCAACTAATTTACTCATCTCATTGGCTTGCTTTTGTGTAGGAATAATAATGTCCACATTCCCATGCTCTCTATCTGCCCCTACTGCTTTAAAACGATAATGCTTAGGCATAGTTTTATTTTTTATTTTATAAGAGAGATTCAGAAATAAAGTCAGCATATCATCTACTGCATAATAATCCAAGTCATACGTAGAGTCTTCAATTTTTCTATCTGATTTTCCTGGACGTGTAAGCCATTTTTTATATGTTTTTTGAATTTTCTTTGTTTTGTGATTTACCCTATAGTATGTCATGCTCTTATACTTACCATAAGATTTTATCATTTGATAACTTGTAGCTATGCGTATACCTCTTTTAGTAATGTACCCCTTACAAATATGTCTCTCTTTCAGATTATCTGTTACTTGTTTTGCGAGTATCCCTACTGCTTGTACATGTGCATCTATAGTATAATTTTTACTATTGTCTTGATATTCTGTATGGACTCTACCCACTTCACCTACTATACCAAATTCTACACGATAGTCCACTGCCATTTTTTTAATCTTCGGTATCTGTGCAGAAAACAAAAAGGTAAAAAAAGTAAGAAAAAGAATCAAAACTTTGAACATGAAAATCCTAAAATATTTTATATTTTATGGTGTATATTTAGCTAGAATTTCTTCCAATAAAGCCGTCTGTTTTTTAAGTTCCAGATGTTTCTGTTTTATCATAATGACTACTTCAAGTAACAAAACACCAACCATTCCTGGTATCGCACCAACAAAGGCAGAGATACATGCAAGTAAAAATGAGTCTTGATAAAAAGAGAGAAAAGAGGTCACTGCCCCTATAATAACGGATGCCCAAGCGACACCCAGAAGAAAGTTAACTACGAAACTAAGAGATTTATCTTCGAGTCTCATAGTCTTAAAGATATATCTTAATGCTCTTCATCCATCGCTACTGCACCTGCAAGGTACACATAGATAAGGATCATAAATACAAACGTTTGAAGTAGTGCTGAGAACGAAAGTAAAAGATATGCTGGAAGTGGTGCGATGAATGGTACAAGCATAAGAAGTACCCATAAAAAGAGGTCATCCCCTTTAATGTTACCAAAAAGCCTGAATGAAAGTGAGATAATTCTTGAAATATGAGAAACAATTTCAATAGGGAACATCAATGGTGCCAATGCTTTTACTGGCCCTGCAAAATGTGCAAAGTATTTTACTACCCCATTTTCTTTAATACCTTCATAGTTGTAGTAGAAGAACACTATCAAAGCAAGTGGTAACGTTACATTAATGTTTGAAGTCGGAGACTCAAAACCTGGGATAATACCTATCACGTTAGATACAAAAATAAATAGACCTACTGCTGCTACAAGAGGTAAATACTTACGAGCAAGCTCTTCACCTATTACATCTTTACCCATAGCAATCACACCACCAAGGTATGCTTCCATCACATTTTGTGCACCCACAGGTACAGCTCTAAAGCTTTTAGTAGCCATTTTAGCAATAAATATTACTATTACTGATACCAATAGCAAATGTGCGATAAGTACAACTGTGTGGTTGTGCTCTCCAAAAATACCGCCAAGGTAAGTAAATACACCTTCCATAAAACATCCTCTTGTATAAAATAATTGTGGCGATTATAGCTTTTTAGTGCTTAAGATTTATTGTAATTTCTCCTGCCCAAGCCGATAGAGAGCAAAATCATACTTAATAGGATCATTCTTGTCAAATTTACGCAGTCTCTGTGTCACTTCTATGGCTGCTTTCATGTCGTATGTTTTACGTTTGAGCAGCCCTAGACGTTGTGAAACTTTAAAAGTGTGTGTATCGAGTGGCAGCAACAAATCTTTTTTATCTATTTTAGACCATAATCCTAAGTCTAACACATCCTTACGTACCATCCATCGCAAATACATCATATAGCGTTTATACGTGCCTATGCCACTTAATTTTTGAGGTACTGAACCCACGAGAAAATTGTATCCTCTGCTTGTGTGTGGATGTACTTTTTTCAAAGATTCAATCAGTCTCCATAGCCCCTCTAAGACATTGCCTTCTTTTTTGTAACCTTCATAAAATATATTTTCAATGCTATCTACATCTTTGAGTCTTTTGAGTGCTATAAAAAGTATAGAGACATCTTCTGCATTTTGGAAGCGATAATAGTGTAAGGAGAGTGTTTTTTTAATCACTTCATCTGAAGCATCAAGTAAGGAAAAATCTAAACTCTGTAGAAATTTTACGATAAGTCCTGCATTCCCATAGGCAAAAAGAGCGCAGATAAGCGCGATAGACTCATCATTGTACTTTGAAGCTATCATCAAAGGGTCAGGTTTGTCTAATGATATTTCTAAACTGTTGTTTCGTATTGAAACTTCGTTATCAAGAAGAATTTTAACTTGTTTTAATGTCATGATTTAAAACGTAAAGTGTTCACCCAAATAATATTTACGTACATTCTCATCATTGGCAATCTCATTACTCGTTCCTGTGGCTAACATATGCCCTGAACGCATGACATAGGCTCTGTCACAAATGCCCAATGTCTCACGTACATTATGATCAGTAATAAGTATACCCATATCGAGTTCTACAAGTTGTTTGATAATATTTTGTATATCTATGACTGCAATGGGATCTACCCCTGCAAAAGGTTCATCTAGGAGTAAAAATTTAGGTTCTCCCACTAAGGCTCTGGCTATTTCAACCCTTCTTCTCTCACCACCACTTAGACGGATACCCAAACGTGCACGGATAGGTTCAATATTGAAAATTTCAAGCAGTTTTTCTATACGAGGTTGGACTGTCTCATGAGGGAGTTTGAGTGCTTCTGCGGCAATATGCAAGTTTTCTTCCACAGTAAGGTCTTTAAAAATGCTGGACTCTTGAGGCAAATACCCTATTCCCATCTGTGCACGCGCACTAAGAGGTAACTTGGTCACATCTTTATCATCTAAAAAGACTTCCCCTTCAGTAGCATCGGTGAGTCCACAGACCATGTAAAATGAAGTTGTTTTTCCTGCACCATTTGGGCCTAACAACCCTACAATCTCTTTTGACTTTACCAGTAATGAAATATCATGTACAATTTGTGTTTTCTTAATACTCTTCGCAAGATTTTTAGCTTCAAGTGTGTGCATCTATATATTTATCCTATATGTTCTACTATTTGGGTTTGACTCTATCTCTACTGTCACAACATTATAGCCTACACCTTCTAAAAAGGCTTTAAGCGCATCACTCCCCCACTCCACCATGTGCCAACCAGACTTTTCAAATTCTTCAAAAAGCCCCATCTGCATAAACGCTTCATGCTCAAGTCTATAGAGGTCATAATGATAAAGATTCACGCCATCTTTGCCTTCGTAGCATTGCTGAAGTGAAAAGGTAGGAGAGGTCACTTCCCCTACTATGCCTTTCTCCTTTGCTATAGCCTGTGTCAGGGTTGTTTTACCTGCTGCCAAGTCACCACGGAGAAATACTATGACATCTTGAGGTAAAGTTTCCTGTAGATACTTGACAACTTTATGTAATTCATTAAGTGATGCTGTAATTTCCATTTCTTCTCCGTAGGTCAGGCGACCCCGACCTACATTATTTTAATTTCTGCGAAACATCCGCCATAAAATCCAGATGCGCTAAAGCTTTGCCACTGTCAAGCTGTGCCTCTGCCATCGCAATGGCTTCAGGAATGTCTATTACATGACCATCTACAAAGAGTGCAAAAGCTGCGTTAAACACAACAATATCTCTTTTGGCTCCACGTTCTTCACCTGAAAATATATCTCTGGTTATCTGCGCGTTATAGGCAGCATCTCCACCGAGTATTGCCTCTTTGGGTGCAAGTTTAAAGCCAAAAGTTTCAGGATTTATCTCGCCTTCAGAGATGCGTCCAGCAGAGACGTAGGCAAATGCTGTATTGCATGAAAGACCTATCTCATCCATCCCATCTTTACTACTTACCACATAGGCTCTTTGGGTATCTAGCCCCAAAAGCGCTTCTGCCATCACTTTCACATACGAAGCATCAAAGACACCAAGCAGATACTTCTGCGCACCTGCAGGGTTGGTGAGCGGTCCTAAAAGATTAAATATCGTTCTATGTGCTATAGATTTGCGAATAGGCATAATGTGCTTCATCGCAGGATGATGGTCGGTGGCAGGAAAAAAACAAAAGCCTGTCTCTTCAAGCATCTTGATTTTGTTCTCTATACTCAAATCTAAGTTTAATCCTAGCGCTTCAAGTACATCCGTTGCCCCAGAGTTGGAAGTGATACTCCTGTTGCCATGTTTGGCTACCACACGCCCCATAGACGCCAGCAAAAGTGATACGGTAGTTGAGATGTTAAAACTTCCACTTTTATCTCCCCCTGTACCGACAATATCTATGGCTTTTTCACGAAGTTCATCAGAGAGATTGAGTTTAATGGAGTGTTCACGCATCACAGAAGCTGCAGCTGCTATGTCAGCGCCTGTCTCACCTTTTTCATAAAGGTCTATGAGAAATTGACGTGCTTCATTTTCTGGCATTTCATTGTTAAATAGTTTTTCAAATTGAGATTTTGTACTCATTTAAAGCTCCTTTACGAACTCTTCTTTTTGAGATTTGGGAATTGTCTTTGTTTTAGGTATCTGCAACACTTCATAATGCTTGGCACCCTTAAGGTATTCTATCGTAATTTTATCACCGATTTTGACATCTTTTGAAGCTTTGGCTTTCATATCGTTAATATAGACTACACCCGATTTAAGCATATCTGTAGCAATGGTACGACGCTTCACAACATTCACAGCAGAGAGCCATTTGTCTACTCTCATTGCTTAAACATCTCCTCAGCCAACTTCGCTTCCATCACACCCTTCATGGTAAGCCCGCCATCTTCAGAGATATACTGCTCCTCTTTAAGCATCTTAAAGACATTTTTACACTCTTTCATGTCAAACATACCAGTCTCGACAAGCA
>CAZQOC010000027.1:0-12229 GCA_964594745.1 uncultured Sulfurovum sp. | reverse complement strand
CATTACCCCGAAAACTTGAGACACTGCAGTCATCCAGCCGCCTGGTTTGGGCATAAATTTTCCAGCCCCTATCCCCACAAGTAACAGTGGCATACCCATACCTAGGCTCATCATAAAAAGAGCAGAACCACCCAGTAGCGCATCCCCCGTGTGTGATATAAACAATACGGCTCCACCAAGAGGTGGTGCCACACAAGGTCCCACAATAAGTGCAGAAAGCAAGCCCATGATTGCTGTACCTAGTATACCTTTTCCTTGTGCTTCATCACTTGCTTTAGATATTTTGGACTGCCATGAAGCAGGAAGCCCTATCTCATAGTATCCAAAAAGAGAAAAGGCAAGTGCCACAAACATCGCTGCAAAAATAGTCAATACCCAAGGGTTCTGCATCGCTGTTTGTATGTCTGCTCCGAGCAATCCTGCTACAAGTCCCACTACTGTATAGGTAGCTGCCATAGAGAGCACATACACCAAAGAGGTAAAAAATGCCTTTGCAACTGATGGTTTTTCATCTCCACCTTGTTGAGAAACAATAATCGAAGAGAGTATAGGAATCATAGGAAATATACATGGGGTAAGCGCCAGAAGTAATCCAAATACAAAGAAAAGCAATAAAATAAATATTGAGCTTTCGTGTACCAAAATATCTGCAATCTTTGCAGTATTTCCCTCTTTAATCATTTGAGAAATTTTGTCAAAGACACCTAACTCTGTTCCCTTAAAATGAAACGTTTTTTTAATAGGTTGGTAACAGATACCTTTATCTGAACACCCTTGAAACTCTATCTCCAAAGTATAGTCTCCTGCTACTTGTGACTCTACCTCTTTTGTAGGGATGTTTACAATCAGTTCTTTTTCATAGACTTTATCACCATCAAATGCATGTGGTTTAGGCTTAGTAACTGAGAGTTCTACTCTCTTAGGTTCTATGATTCTGTAGTGTAGGGAGTCTTCATAGATATGAATTTTATCTGCCATGCTAATCTTTGTTTCAATCACTCCACCTTTAAGAACAGCTGTGGTTTGAAAGGCTTCATCAGGGGACAAAAACTTCTGTTTTTTAAGTGCATCACCAAATCCAGCAAAGACGAAAGTATTTAAAAGTAAACCCACTAGAAGTAACTTTTTGACTATATTGTTCATATTTTCTCTTTTGTTTTAAAGTTTCTATAGTATTCTATTGTACTATTTGTGTATAAGCTGTGTAATTTTAACAAAACTTGGATAACAAACGAGGCTAAAATGGCAAATCATCTGAAAAACGAACACTCACCCTACTTACAGCAACATGCTGATAATCCTGTGGACTGGTACCCTTGGACAGAAGAGGCTTTTGTGCGTGCCAGACAAGAGCACAAACCTGTCTTTTTAAGTATTGGGTATAGTTCTTGTCATTGGTGCCATGTCATGGAACATGAGTCTTTTGAAGACAAAGCCACAGCGAAAATACTCAATACACATTTCATTGCCATAAAAGTAGACCGTGAAGAGCGTCCAGACATTGACAAACACTTTCAAGAGGTGTATCAACTGATGAATGGTCGTGGTGGAGGATGGCCTACCTCTATCTTTTTAACTGAAGATTTAAAACCTTTTTATTCGGCTACTTACATCCCTGATGAACCCAAATATGGTATGATGAGCTTCAGTTCTTTACTCGAGGTCATCGCAGACAAATACAAAAATGAAAAAGCTGTACTGGTAAAAGAAGCAGACAATATCTTACGCTACCTCAACCCACAAGAAGACAAGATACAAGCGACTAAACTTGATACCAGTATCATTGGCAGGGTTTTAGACCAAAGTAAGCAGCTTTTTGACTCTGAACATGGAGGGTTCAACAAGGCACCCAAATTTCCTCAAACGTCTACCCTTAACCTACTGCTTGACCTCTATAAACTCACAGGTAACAAAGAAGCCCTTAACATGGCAGCCTTTTCTCTCTCTTCTATGGCAAAAGGAGGATTGAGAGACCTTATAGATGGTGGCTTTTGCCGCTACTCTACAGACAATGAATGGCTAGTACCCCACTTTGAAAAAATGACCTATGACAATGCCTTACTTGCAGAAGTCTACCTCAAAGCCTACCATGCCACTGGCAATGACTTTTATAAAAATATTTCTTTTGAAACCTTGGACTTTATGCTTGAAAAAATGAGTAAAAACCACCTCTTTTACTCTGCCTCTGATGCCGATACAGAAGCAGAAGAAGGGAAATATTTTGTATATAGCTACGAGAAAGCCTTACGTTCATTTGAAAAGGCAGGTATCCCCAGCAAAGCCCATGAGAAGTTAGCCAAAGCCTTACACATTACCAAACAGGGAAACTTTGAGGGTAAAAGTATTGTACGTGTAGATGACCCTGCTACCGTTGACATTCCTTACTACAAAGAAGCCATAGAAGCATTAAAAAAGCGTAGAGAAAAACGGGTTTATCCATTCATCGATAAAAAGGTCATTGTTGCATGGAATGCTATGATGATAAAATCACTGTTTTATGCAAGTCGTGTGGATAGTAAGTATCTAAACCCAGCCATAAAATCATTGGATGCCTTACTAGAGAGTATGTATATACATTCTGAACTTTACCACTCTACACTCATAGGCAAAACACCTAAAATAAAAGCTTTCTTAGAAGACTATGCCTACTTGACGCAGACGCTCATCGCAGCTTATGAGAGTACACTCAATGAAGTCTATCTTGTTACCGCACAAAAACTAGCCAACAATGCCATAGAAAAATACTTCGACAAAGGCAAATGGAAATTTAGCCGTGGAGAGTTTGAGACCAATGCAGACATCTATGATGCCTCCTACCCTTCCTCTGTAGCCACAATGATAGATGCTCTTTACAGTATCTCATCACTCGTGGATGTTGTCTACAAAAAGTTTGTCTTTAAAACCTTAGAAATCTACTCTTATGATGTCATGCGTCAACCTATCTCCACCCCGAGTATGACACGTATGGTTGTACGCTATTTACAAGATGATATTATCATCAAAGCCCCTGAAGATAAACTCAAACCACACATCAAAGAACTAGATAACCTCCCTCATCCCTTTACACTCTTTAAAAATGACACCAATGATGGCTTTATGATATGTAACTCCAATGCTTGCTTTGGACATGAAAAAGATTTTACTGGGGTTGTAGAGGTTTTAGAAAGAAGGTAGTTTGTAACTTAGGTTACAGACAACTCCATCATAAACTGTCATAATACTCTCATCACAATATAAAGGAGTCATTATGACATGTAACGTAGGAAAAATAGACAGAATCGTCAGAGGTGTAGTAGGAGCAGCATCTGTTGCTTGGGGTATTATGAATGGAAATATCATTGCTGATGTTGTTGGCGCTGTGCTTTTATTTACAGCCATTATCGGATGGTGTCCACCTTATGCACTTTTAGGTATCAACACAGGTTGTAAAACAAAAAATGACTAAATATGGTATACTTTCCCTATACAACACAGAAATATTAAAGGACTTAATATGGTATGTAACGTAGGGAAAATAGACCGCATTGTTCGACTACTCATTGCAATTGTTTTGATTATATGGGGACTCACAGCAAAATACCTTATGATGCTTATTGTTGGTGTATCTCTTCTTTTCACTGCACTTTCTGGCTGGTGTATTATCTATGCTTTGTTAAAACTTGATACTGGGTGTCAAAAAAAGAAAAACTAACTTTTATGCTTATGTATGGAGCCACTATGGAACTCACTTCCTACCCCTTTTTAAATGAACTCGAATCCGATGCTTTGCTCTTTTTAAATACACATATAAAACCTGTTAATATTCCTAAAAACACGCTACTTTTCTACCAAGGTGACATCTGTGAAAACATTTTATGGCTCACAAAAGGAGAAGTCCGTCTTTATGCACAGTCAGATACCATAGAAGACATCACTCTTTACAACCTCAAAGCAGGTGAACAATGTATCGTCAATACCGCTTCACTTTTTTCCAATACCCCTGCCATCGCTTCAGCAGAAACACTGACAGACATCAAAGGCTATGTTATCTCTGCACAAAGTGTCAAAGAGCTGACACACATGAGCGATACCTATCAAAACTATCTTTTTTCACTCTATCAACTTCGCTTTGAAGCGCTTACAGGGCTTATCAATGATATTAAGTTTAAGCGCTTAGACACACGCATTACAGAGTGGCTCAATAAACAATCTAAACCCATGATAGAGATTACCCATGAACAACTGGCTCAAGAGCTTGGAAGTTCAAGAGTTGTCATAAGCCGACTACTAAAAGAGCTTGAACAAAAAGGAACAGTTGTCTTGCATCGAGGGAAGATAGAACGACTTTAGTACACACAACTACACACCTTTTTTGCTACTATTTCCAAAATACATTCATTGAGGAAATACATTATGAAAAAAATAGTTCTTTTTTTAGCACTTAGCGTTGCCATGATGGCAAAAACACAAACCATTGTCTTTGGGGCAGGCTGTTTCTGGGGTGTGGAAAAATATTTTGACCATCTAGATGGGGTTAAAAGTGCTACCTCAGGCTACGCTGGTGGTAACTATGACAACTCTACCTATGAGAGAGTACTTGCACACAGACATAGTAGCAAAAACAGCACCAATCATACAGAATCTGTAGAAGTTGTGTATGATGACAGTAAAATCAGCACAGAAACACTCATAAAGTCTTTTTGGGAACTCCATGACCCAACACAGGGCAACAGACAAGGTAATGACCGAGGGAACAACTACCGTTCTGCTCTCTACTACACCACAGACAAACAAAAGAATATAGCACAAGCTACCAAAGCTGTCTATCAAAAACTGCTTACCAAGGCGGGATATGGACAAATCACTACCGAGATAAAACCCCTAAAAAAGTTTTACCCTGCAGAGTCCTATCATCAAAACTACTTGGAGAAAAATCCATTTGGGTACTGTCCTAACCACTCTACAGGTGTAAAGTTTGGTAATGAAAAGATGATACTAAACACCATCACCCCACTAGGTGGCAAAGAGATAATAGTCATCGATGCGGAGCATTGTAGGTTTTGTGAAAAGTTTAAAAGGAATGTCACCAACCATTACAACGGTACACTCCCACTAAGAACAGTACATCAAGATGCACTCAAAGGCTTCAAACTCAAAACAAAGATACAGGGTACCCCTACCATCATTTTCATAGAAGATGGCAAAGAAGTAGAAGCCTACACAGGCAACATGGACGAAAAAACATTTTACAAGGCAGTAGGTGCGTTTAAACTAGGTAAAGACAGCGAAGGGTATGATGTTGCTTTTAAACAAAAAACAGATGGACGTTTTTGTAAACAGTATGAGCAGTTCAAACACACAGGGGATGGTGTCTTTGTAGACAAAATCTCAGGAGACATACTCTTTGACACCCGTGAAAGATTTAACTCAGGTTCTGGCTGGTTAAGCTTCTTTAAGGCAGTAGATGGTGCTACCATCCAAAAAGAAGACAATAGCTACGGTATGCACAGAGTTGAGATTATCGCCAAAAAATCAGGAGCACATTTGGGTCATGTATTTAACGATGCCCCTGGTGGCAGACAGCGATTTTGTATCAATGCCACTGTTTTAGAGTTTGTTCCTAGAGAAAAGATGAAAAAATAACCTATTTTTATGGTATAGTGCAAAAAAACAAAGGACTAACCCATGCCATACAACGAACTAAACGAAGAAGAAAAATACGTGATACTTAACAAAGGAACAGAGCGTTCTTTTACAGGAAAATATTGGGATCATCATGAAAATGGGATGTACATCTGCCGTCAGTGTAATGCTGAGCTGTTTCCTTCAGATACCAAATTTGATTCAGGGACAGGATGGCCTAGTTTTGATGATGCAGTTGAAGGTGCTGTGACAGAAGTACCCGATGCAGATGGCAGACGCGTAGAGATAGTCTGCACCAACTGTGGCGGGCACCTTGGACATGTATTTAGAGGTGAAGGTATGACTGCCAAAAGTACACGTCACTGTGTCAATTCTATCTCTCTAGACTTCATACCTAAAGAAAAGTAACAGTTAAGCCCCTACTGTTTAAAAAAGGGGCACATTTTCAACAAAAATATCATTATTGTCGATATACTATCTTATGATTAAAGAGAGTGCAAAGATATTTGCAGGGGATTTAAAAAATGCTTTTAAAGACCTGCTTCCCATCATCGTTGTCGTTGTCTTGTTTCAAGGTGCCATCATCCAAGCTATGCCAACAAACCTAAGCTCCATCATCATAGGACTTGTTATCGTAGCGGTGGGACTTGCACTCTTCATCCGTGGACTGGAACTGGGTATCTTCCCCATAGGAGAGAGTCTTGCTGTAGATTTTGCTAAAAAAGGCTCTGTTTTTTGGCTTTTACTTTTTGCCTTTACCATCGGATTTTCTACCACAGTGGCAGAACCAGCACTCATTGCCATTGCCGATAAGGCTGCGCTCATTTCTCATGGGCTGGTTAATGCCTTTTGGCTTCGTATGACAGTGGCTCTCTCTGTGGGTTTTGCCATTGCTTTAGGTACACTACGTATCTTACTGGGTCATCCTATCGCCTACTACATCATCAGTGGCTACATTTTAGTGGTTGTCGTGACTTTTTTTGCACCCAAAGAGATTATCGGACTTGCGTATGACTCTGGTGGGGTGACCACCTCTACGGTGACTGTACCATTGGTAGCTGCACTGGGGATAGGACTGGCTTCAAGTATCAAAGGGCGTAACCCTGCCATAGATGGCTTTGGACTTATCGCTTTTGCTTCACTTACTCCTATGATATTTGTGCAGCTGTATGGCATCATCGTTTACAACTTTATGGATGCCCCTACTGTAGAACCATTGCTTAGTACAGTGATAGAAGAAGGAAAAGCAGTCGCCACTGCCTATACCTTCTCTGCCTACGACACCTTCATAGCACTCATTGGCACAGTGAAAGATGTCACTCCCATCCTTGCGGTCATCTTCTTTTTCCAATATATTATTATCAAAAAACCCGTGTCACATCTACATCAGATTATCACTGGTATCATCATGGTTATTTTAGGGCTCTATGCCTTTATCGTGGGACTTGAAATGGGACTTTTCCCTATAGGTGAGACCATCGCGCTACAACTTACAGGCATGGATAACCATCTGCTTATTTACCTCTTTGCTTTTCTCATCGGTTTCTCAACCACTATGGCTGAACCTGCCCTGCTTGCCATTGCCATCAAAGCAGAAGAGATCAGTGAAGGGAACATTAAACAAAATATTCTTAGAATGATAGTAGCACTTGGTGTCGCTGTAGGTATCAGTCTGGGTGCATACAGACTGGTATCTGGCGACCCCATCCACTACTACATCATAGGAGGATATATACTGGTGATTCTTTTTACCTATTTTGCACCAAAGTACATCATACCTATTGCGTATGATTCTGGAGGGGTGACCACCTCTACAGTTACTGTACCCCTTGTCGCGGCTTTAGGGCTGGGACTTGCAGAAAATATCGTAGGGCGCAACCCACTCATCGATGGCTTTGGACTGATTGCCTTTGCCTCACTCTTTCCTATGCTGACTGTGATGGGCTATGGCATACATGCAGAGTATTACAAAAAACAAAAAGAGAAACAATCCCAATCTAAAGGAGAAGTATTATGAAATTTACCGCACTCATCGCTGTTATACCAGACAAAGATGAAGAAGCAGCCATAGAAGTTGCCAAAGGACATGGTGCCGGTTCTGTTACCATTTTACATGGTAAAAGTATCGGACTTGAAGAGAAAAAAGTTTTTTTCGGACTCACACTCGAAGAGAATGTCTCTGCTTTGATGTTCATCTTACCACGTAGACTTTCGATGAAAGTCATGAAAGCCTTACGAGAAGAGTTTGACATCGATAACCCTGAAAATGGAGGCTTTGCTTTCACCTTCGCTTTGAGTCACGTTGCAGGACTTGACAACAAAGAGTTACACAAATTTGAAGATGATATAAAATGTATGTTATAAAAAAGGAAATACCATGTTAGTAAAAGAGATAATGACACCCAAAGAGAAACTGATTTCAGTGAGTCCTGATGCCACAGTAAGAGAAGCTATGAAACTCATGCGTACACATTCAGTACGTTCCATCATTGTTGAAAAAACACAAAAAGATGGTGCCTATGGATTGGTTACCTTTAAAAATATCTTGCAAAGTATCGTAGCAGAAGATGGAGATATAGATCTACTCAATGTCTATGACATCGCCGCCATTCCTGCCATGTCTGTCTCTTCTGAACTCAATGTAAAATATGCTGCAAAAATGATGGTGACATCAAGCATTAAACGGTTACTTGTCGTAGATAACAATGAACTGCTCGGTATTCTTACTATGACAGATATCATTGAGATACTCATGGATAGTGTCGAGTAACTACTTTATTTTGGGGAAAGTCAGTTTAAATGTACTTCCCTCCCCTTTTTTAGACTCTAAAGCTAACTTGATTTTGTATCTTTTACAGATAGAAAGTACGATATTCAGTCCTATGCCAAACCCACCACGCTCATCATTTGCACGGTAGTAACGTCTAAAGATATCTTCCTGCATCTTCTCATCTATCCCAATACCGGTATCTTTTACCTTTAATACATTGTTTTTAAGCGTTACGGTAATGGTATCACCCACATCAGAGTACTTAATGGCATTTGAAATAAGGTTATCTATGAGTCTATGTACTGAACGCTTAGGCATATGAATTTTAGTAGCGTCCAAATCCATTTCAATATCTAGGCGCTTAGACTCTATCAACTCTTTAATAAACTCAATACGCTCTTCAACAATCTTAGCCAAACACAAATCTTCAGACGGTTCTACCCCACCTTCAAGTCTATAGGTTAAAGAGCCATACATCGTGCTTAAGCGTTTTGCAGAAGCCTCCAGACGTTTCATTTTCTTTGGTTCGACATTTTTAAGAGACTGTATAGTCATTAGTATCGCAGAGATAGGCGTATTAAGTTCGTGTGTTGTATCGGAGATAAATTGATCTAAGGACTCTATCTGCTCTCGTACAGGTTGCAAGAAGAGTCTACCTAAAAAATACCCTACTACACCCATAAGGATAAAAGAAAGAACCAAATAGCCTATAATTTTAATGCGCAGTTTATGTAATGATTTGGCTAAATCACTCTCTTTTAGTACAATATAGCGAATACCTAAATGGTCACTTTTATCTTCTGTTACTGTGTAACATTTCATATTATCTACAAAAAAATCCGTATCAAACCTACTCACATTGTTGATTTCTGTGTAGAGAGGTTTTTTATTTTTATTATAATATCCTGCTTTAAAACGACAATGTTTTAAATCTTTTAAAAACTTTCCTTTATCAAAATTTTTAAGTACACTTTCATTATTTTCCATAGATTTCATAACAATTTTAGAAGAAAGCATGCGTGCTTGATACATCATCTCAAATTTCATCGCAGACTTCATAGAAGTACGATTATTTTCGAAAAACAGATACCCAATAATAGAGAGTAAAACAAATACCGATACTAAATAGACAGATAAAAACCTAAAAAGGGAGATGCGCTCATACGATGTTAAAACGATAACCTTCTCCTTTGATATTGTCAAAATATTCTTTTTTAAACATTTTACGTAAATTTTTAATATAAGTACGAATCGTTGCATGGGTAGGAACATGTTCATCATCCCAAACATTTTCAATAATCTCATTACAGGAAATAATTTTCCCTGTATTACGCATAAAGTATTCTAAAACCTGTGCTTCTTTTTGTCGCATCTCTATCACATTATCATCTATCACTAGTTGATGTGCTTTAGGAATAAATTTCATACCATCAAATTCTATCTCTGCTTGTAGACGGTATAGTCGTATAATATGTTCTATACGGGCATTCAGTTCTTCCAATTCAAAAGGTTTTCTTAGATAATCATCTGCTCCCAAATCAAACCCTTTTTTTAAATCATCTATACCTGCAAGAGAAGTGATATAAATCGCTGGCGTGGTATTTCCTATTTCCCTTAGATACGAGAGTATTTCAAATCCATTAATATTTGGGACATTCACATCTAAAAGTAACAAATCATAAGAACCTGCACCTATGGCATCTAATGCTTTTTCTCCATCAAAATAACTTTCGACTTCATAATGATTTTCAACCAAAAACTCTTCTATGATTTCTTGCAAAATCACATCATCTTCAAGTAATAATACTTTCATATATTGCCTTCATACTATCTATCGTTAGTTTATTTTAACATACTCTTTGTGTAAAGGAGTACACAGAGGTTTTTCTGCTATAATCACCGAACAAAAAATAAACAATTCAAAACAGGGAGGCACTACATGCCAAATCTTATAAAATTAGCACTATTTACAATCATGACTTTATTTTTTATGCCAGGATGTACACAACTCGTCACAGCTCCAATCAAAGTTGTAGGAGCAACTGTAGGTAGTACCATTGATGTAGCTGGCTCTGCAGTGGGTGCAGTAACAGGTGGAAGTAGCGACGAGTAAATTTAATTTTTACTAAAGTCCTTTTGCATTCCTAAACTCTGCTATCTCACACTATTTTATAGAGCGTATGATGAGCAAAAGCCTATCATACTGTCTTCAGCAGATGGTTCTCGTGACTAGTCACTCTTAGAGAGTGAGGTTACAACCCTTTTGCATTTCTAAACTCTGCTATCTCACTCTCTACCATGCCATCTATCATTCGGATATAGAGGTCATTTATGAGGTTTGGTGAGAGGTCAAGCTCTATGGCTTGTTGTCTAACTTTAGAAATAACCTCTGCTATTCTCTCTTCAGCTTTTACTTCATCAATACTTGTTTTAAAATGTGCAATTTGCTTAATGTAGTCATTACGCGCTGCAATCAGTTTTACTATCTCTTCATCCACTTTATCTATCTCTATTCTGGCTTCATCTAATGTATCACATTGCTTTATTTGCATACTCTTATCCTTAGAATGTTCATAAAATTATTATAGCTTAAATTGGTTTAATTAGGGAGTGTTTAAAATTGTAGTATAGAGTTTAGTCTAAGGAAATATCCTTGGGCTAAACCTATTATCAATGAAAGAATAACAGAGCAGAACGCTTTATGTTACTCTTTGCTTAGGTGGCTTAATATATGTCTACTAAAGTAGAGTCTTACTCTACTTCAGCATCGATAACATCGTCATCGTCTGCTTTTGCTGCTTCAGGGTTTGCCCCACCTTGCTCTTTAGCGTATGCAGCTTCAGCTAGTTTGTGGCTTTTTTCTGTTAAAGCTTTTACTTTCTCTTCTATCTGCTCTTTTGTTGCATTGTCATCTTTCAGTACAGTTTCAAGATCAGCCATGGCAGCTTCGATACCTTCTTTTTCTGTAGCATCAAAGTTTTCACCTAGGTCAGTCAATGACTTACGTGTTTGGTGAATGAGTGCATCTGCTTGGTTTTTCGCTTCTACTACTTCTTTTCTTTTTTCGTCTTCAGCTTTATTTGCTTCCGCATCTTGTACCATTTTTTCGATCTCTTCATCAGAAAGTCCGCTTGAACCAGTGATTTTAATCTCTTGTGATTTACCTGTACCTTTATCTTGTGCAGAAACTGTCAAGATACCATTGGCATCAATGTCAAATGTGACTTCAATTTGAGGTACACCGCGTGGTGCTGCCGGGATATCTCTAAGTTCAAACATACCTAATGACTTGTTATCTTTAGAGAACTCTCTTTCCCCTTGAAGTACATGAATACTTACTGCAGGTTGGTTATCTTCTGCTGTTGAGAAGACTTGTGATTTTTTCGCAGGAATCGTTGTTCCTTTTTCAATCACTTTAGTCGTTACCCCACCTAAAGTCTCAATACCAAGAGAAAGAGGTGTGACATCAAGCAACAATACATCTTTTACATCACCCGCGAGTACACCACCCTGGATAGCCGCACCAAGTGCAACCACTTCGTCTGGGTTCACAGATTTATTAAGCTCTTTACCAAAGAAGCTTTTCATTTTCTCTTGTACCAAAGGTACACGTGTAGATCCACCGACCATAACGACTTCGTTAATGTCAGACTTAGAAAGTCCAGCATCTTTAAGTACAGATTCAACTGTTTTAAGTGTAGAATCTACAAGGTCAGAAATCAATGACTCAAATTTTGCTCTGGTGATTTTGGTCACTAAGTGTTTTGGTCCAGAGGCATCTGCTGTAATAAACGGTAGGTTAATCTCTGTTTCAGTTGAGCTTGAAAGCTCTTTTTT
>CAZQOC010000026.1:0-12353 GCA_964594745.1 uncultured Sulfurovum sp. | reverse complement strand
TCTAGGCACACCACCAATGTTCACAATGGCATCGACCCATGGTACTTTGGCAAATGGTGTGGCAAAGTTAATCTCCATGTCACCATAAGGCAGTGTTCTCTCAAGCCCCAAGTTATCAAAAAGATAATCAAAAAGTTCTTCAGTCACTTCCATAAGTTCGATGTAGGTTTTGTATGCCCAGTAAAATTCTATAGAGGTAAACTCAGGGTTATGTGTGGCATCTATTCCTTCATTTCTAAAGTTTCTGTTTATCTCAAATACTGCTTCCATTCCACCAACGATGAGACGTTTGAGGTACAGCTCAGGGGCTATTCGTAGGTATCTGTCTACATCCAGTGCATTATGATGGGTCACAAAAGGTTTGGCATTTGCTCCACCAGGAATAGGGTGCATCATAGGAGTTTCAACTTCCAAGAAACCTTTGTCTTCAAAAAATCTTCTAATGCTAGAGACAATTTTAGAGCGTAATACAAAACGATTTTTCACCTCTGCATCCATAATCATATCAAGGTAGCGTTGTCTATATTTTATCTCTTGGTCTTGGATACCGTGAAACTTCTCTGGCAGTGGAGAGATGGCTTTTGTTACGAGATTTACTTCCAAACAGTGTAGTGTAAGTTCGCCTGTTTGTGTGACAAAAGGATAGCCCTTTACTTCGATGATGTCACCCACTTCAAAAAGTTTTTTGACGACATCATTGTAATACCCCTCTGGCAGGTCATCACGGTTGAAGTATATTTGTACGAGTCCCTCAGCATCTTCTATCTTGGCAAATGCGGCTTTCCCCATAATACGGATAAATTTTAAACGACCAGTGAGTGTATAAGACTTTGTTTGGTCTTGTTTCATTTCGCCTTCAGCGACTTCTATCTCCTTGACATAGGCACATTCATGTAAAAATGTTGCAGAAGGTAGACCTATTTTGACTTGGTTTGGGTAGGGATTAATCCCTTTTTCTCTTAGTGTTTGCGTTTTTTTAATACGTTCTTGAATATATTGATTTTCAAATATCAAGGGTTCTCCTATGGGTAATGTTTAGCGTTAATGTATAACAATTATTCTGCTTGGCAGTTTTCACATAAACCAACAATTTTCATCGTATGGTCTGTCATCTGAAAATTAAATTTCTTGGCAATCTTTTCTTGCTGACTCTCAATGGTTTCATCAAAGAATTCTATGATGTTCCCACATGCTGTACAGATGAGATGGTCATGATGTTTTTTCAGACCTAGCTCATATTTTTTACCGTGTACACCAAATGATATGGATGAAGCAATGCCAGACTCTTCAAGAAGTGTCAAGGTACGATACACTGTGGCAATACCTATGTTGATATCGGGATACTCTTTTTTTAGAAGCATATAAATGTCTTCAGGGGTAAAATGGTCATCATTTTCATAGAGAAATTTCAAAATCAGTTCTCTTTGTTTTGTAAACTTAAGTGTATTGTTTTTGAGTAAAGCTTTAAACTTTTCTAAAAGTTTTTCATATGTTATCATCATTTACCCTTTATTGAGAAAGCGTGCTTTGATTCTCTTCACTGTTATTGTCTTCTGTTGGCTTGTTTGTTGTATCTGAAGTATTGGTTTCATTTAAGTTGACCACTTCTTTGACAACTTGTGTTGTAGATGTACTATTGAGCCCCAATGTAGTAGGGTCTAAGTTAATCAAATAGGATCCTGCTTCTTTAAGGTAAGGATATAAGATAGAATCTTTTACATATTTTTCAAGGTTGTCTTTGACTAGAGAGACATTTGAAAGGGCTGTTACGATGAGGGCAAAAATAAGAAAATATTTTCCTCCCCCAGCAATAAATCCAAAAAGACGGTTTAAAAATCCTAAACCACTGGCACTAGTGAGTTTAGAAAAAATAGATCCTAAAATAGTTGCCCCTAACCAAATAAGGATAAGAATAGAAAGAAATCCGATGAGTTTAAGTAAGGCAACATTTTCAAGATGTAAAAAGTTTGTATCTATGAAATCAGCAGCAGTACCAGAAAGACGTGAAGCAAAATAGACCCCACCTACAAGCCCTACAAGCCCAAAGACTTCTTTGATAAATCCATGCATAAAACCTTTAATCCCTAAAAGTAACACGATAGCTGCTATGACAACATCAAAGTAGTTAAAGTCCATCATTGAAAAGTTTTCCATTTACTGTATCCTCATATATTTTGTGTATTGTATCTAAAAAGGCTTTAGCTGTATGCTTGGCTACATGTTTGCTTTAGCCATCTCATCTGGTCTATTGGCATACTGGAGTGCAATTTCTCGCGAAATCTTTCCATCTCTTATGAATTTCAGTAGAGCCTGTGTTTGCGTCTGCATACCAGAATCTCCCTGACCCAATTGCATTTGTGAATAAATTTGGTGTACTTTATCTTCACGAATGAGGTTTGAAATAGCGTGGTTTGTTAATAATATTTCTGAAGCTGCCACACGTCCACCACCCAATTTTGGTAAAAGCGCCTGCGCAATGACTGCGACCAATGAAGAAGAAATCATGGCTCTAATTTGTGGTTGTTCATCACCTGAAAAAACGTCAATAATACGGTTAATGGTTCCTGGTGCAGAGGAGGTGTGAAGTGTCCCAAAGACAAGGTGTCCAGTCTCTGCTGCCGTTAGTGCTGCCTCTATCGTCTCTTTATCCCTCATTTCCCCGATAAGGATAATATCTGGATCTTGACGCATTGCATACTTAAGTGCTGTTGCAAAGGAGCTGGTGTCTTCACCTACCCCTCTATGTGAAAAGACAGATTTTTTATTTTGGTGAATGAATTCTACAGGGTCTTCAACGGTGACAATATGTTTTTGTTCATGAAGGTTTATTTCATTCAGCATGGCAGCCAGAGTGGTTGATTTACCAGAACCTGTTGGTCCTGTGACCAAGATAAGCCCTTTTTCTCTTTTGATCAGTTTTTTATATACTTCGGGTGCACCCAAATCATCAAGTGAAGGCACATCGATAGGAATGGTTCTAAATGCCGCTGCTGTGTCACCGAGTGTACGATAGTAGTTTGCTCTAAACCGTCCTATATTTGGGAGCAAAAGGGCAAAGTCAAGCTCATCATTTTCTTCAAATTGTTGTTTTTGTTTCTCGGTGATAAGAGAGTAACACATCTCTTCGATATCATCCCCTGTCAATACGGGTAAATTGACAGCTTTGAGTGCACCATCCAATCTAATTTGTGGTTCTGTACGACTCACAAGGTGCAAATCGGATGCCCCGTGAGTCACTACGCTTTGTAGTAATTTTTTTATGTCAAAAGCTGCCATTGTAATCCTTTTATGTATGTATATTTTCTAGATATTGAGACTCATTATAGCCAACTATAATTTTGTTATCAAGTGCAATAACAGGACGTTTAATAAGCATGTTATCTTTAGCAAGCCAGTCAGCTTTCTCTTGTCCATTCAACTTAAGCTCTTTAAGCTTCAATGTTCTATAGGTTGCACCTCTGGTATTAAAGAGTACATCAATTTGGGTAGATTTTAGCCATTGTGAAATAGTATCTTTTCCAATAGGGGTTTCTCTAAAATCAATAAATTCATAAGGAATATTATGAGATTTTAAATATTTGATAGCTTTTCGTACACTATCACAATTTTTGATACCATAGATTTTTAACATATGCGCAGGTTACTCAATAATGGCTGGAACAATAAAAAAGTCATCTTGCGCTTGTGGTGCACGGGAGAGAATATTTTGTGCAATGTCATTTCTTTCTCTAGGTACGTCTTCTCTCAAAGGCGTCCCCCCATCAAGCGTCGAAAAAGAAGCAGATAATGCATCGGTATTAAGTTCATTAAGGTTGTCGATATAAGAAAGTATGCCAGTGAGCTGTGCTTTTACCTCTTCCTTTTTGCTTTCATCTATACGTAAGTGTGAAAGTTTCTCCAATTTTGCAAGAACAGCATCGTTAATTTGCATTTTTAACCTTAATGATAATTTTTCTTATTATATATTAATTTTGTTTAGATATAACTAGATAAATAATTTTTTACAGAAGGTGTATACAATGATGCAACAATTAGATATGAATTCACAAGAGTTTAAAGATGAGTTAGTAAAAACAGA
The DNA here is from genome assembly GCA_964594745.1 of uncultured Sulfurovum sp. GTDB lineage: Bacteria > Campylobacterota > Campylobacteria > Campylobacterales > Sulfurovaceae > Sulfurovum. The sequence goes on along the minus strand of CAZQOC010000026.1, from coordinate 8,275 downwards.
GAAATTTACAGATAAAGTATGTGAAAGCAAAGGTTGGGTTTACGGTGCGAATGAAGATGTAAATGAAGGTGTCATTATGGGCTTGGCACGTCATAAACTACTTTTTGGTAAACGTTTTTGTCCTTGTTTTATGGTAGAACCTGACCCCCAAAAAGAGGGTAAATTTAAAAGTACAGATGACAGAATTTGTCCTTGTAAACCAGCAATAGAAAAGGAGATACCTGAAACAGGCATCTGCCACTGCCAAATCTTCTGTACGCCAGAGTACAAAGAAGAACAGCTCAGAGAAATGGCAGCCAAAGAAAAGGCAAAAGAAGAGCTCGAAAAAGTGAGTAAAGAAGAAGCATAAAAGAAAAATATAATAATTATCTACTATAATACGCGATTATTTTAACGTCAGGGAGACAGATATGCAACAATTATTAGAAAAAAGAGATATTGATTCTCAAGAACTTGAAACCCTCCTCAAGGCTAGAGAAGAAGGCAAAATAGATTTTGTACTTGTCGATGTAAGAGAAGATATGGAATATAAAATGGGGCACATAAAGGGGGTAGATATGTTGAAACCTACTACATCTTTTCAGCAATGGGGTGAAGAGTTGTTTAAAAACACACAGGATAAAACAGTGATTTTTACCTGTCGTACAGGTAGTCGTAGTGGACAAGTAGCAAGTGTTTTTGCACAAAATGGTCACAAGAGTGCTGTGAATCATTATGGTGGTATTATGTCATACCGTGGTGAAACTGAAAAGTAACATGTCCAAAATCCTCTATCTTCACGGTTTTTCTTCTTGTGGAGAAGGAAATAAATCTACAGAACTTAAAAGGTATTTTTCTGATGAGATGATACTCTCTCCGAATTTACCTTTTTCCCCTCTTGAAGCTATTGCTGCAATAGAAATATTTTTAAAAGATGAAAAGATAGATTTAATTATTGGCTCTTCTTTAGGTGGTTTCTATGCAACATATATCGCTGAAAAATATCAATGTAAGGCCATTTTATTAAACCCCTCTACGCATCCTTGGGAGACATTGTCCTCTTATGTGGGATGGCAAAAACGTTTTTGTGATAATAAAGAGTTTGAATTTAAGGCTGAATATCTTGAAGCTTTTAAATTGTTACAAAAGACACCTTCCTTGGGCGAGTACTTAGTGCTTTTACAGAGTGAGGATGAAGTCTTAGATTATACTAAAGCACAATCTCTCTATAATAAACATAAAATTGTTGTTGAGTATGGCGGTAATCACCGTTTTGAAAATATAGATGAGTATATGTCAATGATAGAAAAATTTAGAATAAATGAGTAATAAATGAATGTAGTTGATCTCCTATTGAAACTTTTAAGTTTTAAGTCTCTTACCCCTGATGATGCAGGTTCTTTGCACTTTATAGAAGAGTATCTTGATGGATATGAAGCGATATATGTCAACAAAGAGGGGGTGAAAAACCTTTTTTTGACTAAAAAATTTGGAGAGGGTACACATCTGTGTTTTGCAGGACATGTTGATGTAGTACCCGCTGGAGATAACTGGGATACCAACCCGTTTGTGCCTATTATCAAAGAAGGTAAAATCTATGCAAGAGGTACACAAGATATGAAGTCGGGTGTAGCTGCTTTTGTACAGACCTGTAAAGAGGTAGAAAATTTTGATGGTACACTTTCCATACTCCTGACCTCAGATGAAGAGGGCGATGCAAAGTATGGTACTGTCATCATGTTAGAACACTTAAAAGAAAAAGGGATGTTACCTGAATATTGTATTGTAGCAGAACCTACGTGTGAGATGAAATTTGGAGATGCTATCAAAATAGGACGTCGTGGGTCTATCAATGGATATTTGACGATACAAGGCAAGCAGGGACATGCAGCCTACCCTGAAAAAGCCATCAACCCTGTACATCAACTGGCACCAATACTTGATAAAATTGCAGGGATAAACCTAGACAATGGTGATGATGATTTTGCTCCTTCTCAGATGGTCATAACAGATATCCGTGGGGGTATGGAAGTCACTAACGTGACACCGGGGAGTCTTAAAATTATGTTTAATGTACGTAATTCCACAAAAACCACACAGGAAGATATTAGACTACATATAGACAAATGTTTTGAAGGACTTGATTATAGTTTGGAACTGACACAAGGTTCTTACCCTTTTGTGACTACCAGAGACTCTAAAGTGGTTAAAAAACTTACACAGAGTATAGAAAAAGTGACAGGTATAGGAACAAAACTATCTACAGCTGGGGGTACAAGTGACGCACGTTTCATGGGAGCCTTTGGCATAGATGTAGTTGAGTTTGGTGTGATAAATGATACGATTCATGCACCTAATGAATGTACGTCTGTAGAAGAAGTAGAAAAACTTTTTGAAGTCTTTCAAGATATGGTTCGTAACTTTAACAAAGGATAGGTTTTATGATAAAAATAGTAATGACACTATTGATGCTTACAGGAACACTTTTAGCACTTGATTGGGTAAAAGATTTAGATACCGCATTAACCAAAGCACAAAAAGAACATAGAAATATTATGGTGATGGTAGAAGGTGAACACTGTAGATGGTGTAAAAAGATGAAAGGTCGTACTCTTTTGGATGAAGATGTAGAAAAAAGACTTGAAAAGTTTGTGGTAGTAAAAGTCATGCGTGAAAACAGTACTGCAATGGCAAAACTTCCTCCTGTAGATGGCGTACCAACGATTTTTTTTATGAAGCCAAACAAGGCAGTGATTCAAGAAGTCTTAGGATATATGAATGTAGAAGATTTTATCTCTTATGTTAATGATGTTGAAAAAAAATAAAAAGTATTTGAATGATATATCGTAGACCACATTTTAGAGAATATGTCATGGCACGACTTGTAACCATGGCGATAGCACTTTTTTTAGTGTTTGCAGGGCTATTTTTATTTTATATATCAGATGATCAAGTTGCTTATACTGCCATGGGTATATTAGGATTAGGATTTATAGCATTTATTTATGCTATTAACCGTGGAGCAAAGCGTATGCAAGATGAACTGAATATTATCAATAAATATCTTAAAAATTTAGATAACATAGAAACTATTAATCATAAAGCACATTTTTTTACCCAAGAATTTGAAGAGATTAATCAAAATCTGATGAAGGTCTTGAAAAAATCTAAAAAACGAGAAGATATAAAGCAACGCTATAACGCTAAACTTAAACTAAAAAATAGACAACGTGCAGATATGCTATCTGCCATTGCACATGAGTTTCGTAATCCTATTGCTTCAATTATGGGATACTCTCAAACGCTACAAGACGATCCAGAAATACCTTCTGAGCTGAGAGAAAAATTTTTAAGTAAAATCTATAATAATGGTAACAAAATTGAAGCACTTTTAGCAAGATTGATTATGTGGAATAAGTTTGAGAGTCAGGAGACTAGACTACATAAAACGTCATTTGATATGCTTGTGTTACTCAAAGATGTAAAGGTTGCTTTAGAAGAGAAATATGTAGATAGAAGCATTCAAATTTATGCAGAGAGTTATATGGTGCAAGCAGATAGAACACTGATGGATGTTGTACTGAAAAATCTTATAGAAAATGCACTTAAATATTCTAAAGAAGATGTCATTGTGCGCATAGAAAATGGGCTTGTATCAGTTGAAGATAAAGGCGTGGGTATCAGTGAAAAAGATTTAGATAAGGTGACTAAGAAGTTTTATCGCTCGGGTACACATACATGGGATAATTCGATGGGACTTGGACTTTCCATCGTTAAAACGATTTTAAATTTACATCAAAGTAAACTGGAAATAAGCAGCACAAAAGAGGAAGGTTCAACCTTCTCTTTTATGATTTAAACAGTATAAATAAGTTTTTCACTTACTTCGTTGCCCTGAATCTCCACATAACGCATAGGATATTCGTCTAAATCAAGTGGACGTATGAAACCTCTGGTTGTGATAGTTTTAACTTTATTGATAAGTTTGATATTGTCAATATGTTTATGTCCCGAGAGCGTAGCAAGCAGGTTAGGGTAGTCAAAGAGTGCTTCTATGGTCTCTTTACTGTTTCCTAGCACATATTTATGGATGTCTTTTTCTTCTGTCCCACACCAGTAGTTTGTGTAGGGGTGGTGATTTAAAATAAGCGTTGGCTTACCAAGATCAAGCATCTTTTTGGCAAAGGCAAGGGTCTCCTTGGTAAATGCACCGTTATTTGCATGTTCTATACAGCTGTCAAGCCCCAAGATGAGTGTGCCATTTTTCTCTACCGCCCAGTCTTTACCTGAGACGGTGAGTTCTTTGTAAGACATAAAGAGTTTTTTAAATGCTTCAAGGTCTATCTGCTGATCGTTAGCAGGATTGGACTCTTTGTTACCACGTACATGGTAGACAGGGCAGTGTAGCTTCTCTACAATTTTTTTATAGACTAAAGCATCAGAGTCTGCTTTCATGTTGTTGTTAAAGTTGTCTCCACCAAAGAGCACACAGTCTAAGTCTGGGTAGTTTTTGTTGAGGTATGTCACAGCCATTTCGAGTGCTTCTACACTGTCGGGATTACCTAAATCCATATGTGCATCTGTGATGTGTACGAGCTTGAGTGAATTGGTTTTTTGTTTTGTCTCTTCACTTGCTACTAAAGGCATAGCCGCTAGGACAGCTGCCCCTTTAAATAAGTTTCTTCTTGATATTTTTGCCATTTATTTATCTCCTACTGGTATATACGCATAGCCCTCATTTTGTCTGTCTATGAGTCCTATGGTTGAATTGGGGATTATTTTAACGAAATCTACTATATCTTTGGCTTTAAGTCCATGTTTTGGCATCCCCGCACCGCACATGAGAAATTCTACGTCATAGGTAGTAGACATCGTTTTGATGCGCTTTTTCAGGTCAGTATACCCTTTTATAAGCGCTGTGTCTGATTTGTATTCGGTTTTACTTGGGTCAACAGTAAAATATCTGTAAGCACCACCATGAATGACTACTGACACATCCAATTCTCTAAGTTTACTCTCATAATAGGACTTGTTGGCTACGATGGCTTTGAGGATTTTCTTTTCAAAAGTTTTCATATCTTTAGTGGTAAGATCATAGACTACTTGTGCAGCACGGTTTTCTGCCAAGAGCAGTGAGCAGGAAGATAGAAGAAGTAAAATTATTTTTTGCATAATATATCCTTTGACTTCATCATAGCAAAGAAATGTAAACTAATAGTAAAAATAATAGAGAGATATTTAATAATACAAGCGTTCTTACATACTTTTTATTTGCATTTTCGTATAATGGGGATATATAGAGGACAATAGATGAAAGCAAACAAAACTACATTTTCGTTGGAGACATATTATAATAGAATTTCTTTGTATGTTATTTTTTTCATACTTATTGTGTTGTTTGCTTCAGTGATATTTTTTGTTCAAAATGAGAAAAAAGACCGATTCTTGAATATTGGTGATCATGTTATGAAAAATTTTCGTTCAGGCTTAGACTATGAAATGGTTGACCTACTCTCATTTTCTATGGCACTATCTGAAGATGGTGATTTAAAAAATGCTTTGAATTCAGATGATGAATCAAAAGGGCACCAAATACTAAACAATATTTCAGAGCGTTTTAAAAAATATACACACTTAAAGTCTCTAAGAATTCAAGTCTTAACCCCAGAATTTTATATTTTTGCACGTTCATGGAGTGAGGGCTTTGAGGGGATGCCCATTTGGTGGTTTAGGGATGATTTAGAAAAACTCAATAAACAAAATGAACCCAAAGTAGGTATGGAAACAGGACGATTACTAACCTTCAAAGCCACAGTCCCCATACGTAGTGGGTACAAGTTATTAGGTTATTTGGAAGTGATTAAACTTATTGATGAATTTGCCATTAAGTTACGTCAAAAAGGGATAGAACTTTTTGCACTCATGGATGATAAATATTTAGAACAGGCGTCACTCATGCGTGATTTTCCACAAGTACACGGATATGTGATATCCAATCAAAACTATAATCAACAATACCTAGATAAAATTGAAATGCTTGATTGGGAAAAGTTGACGTCTAACAGTTACCTTTATGAAGACGAGACACTCTATTTGTATGAGCCCATGGTGAATGGAGAGGGCAAGAAAATAGGACTATATCTGTTAGCAATCCCTGATGATGCTTTAGAAAAGTATGAAAAAGAAGACCAACAAATCTCCTTTTTTACACAGTTTTCTGATGAAGATGTAGAAAAAGTGGTTGAAGCATGGGATAATCCTTATGGAAGTTTTCGTAGTAGTTATGATAAAGACTTGGTAGCACTTTTACCTAAATTAAGACAAGAAGATAAAGGTAAACTTGAAATGGAAGCTAAAAATATTTTGCGTACATACTCTAAAGGTGAATTGATAGATATTATTCTTGCCAATAAACATAAAGAGAAAAAAGTAGGAGAGATACGATGAAAATATTAGTATTGGAGGATGAAGCAGTCCTTGCTTTGAGCATGCGAGAATTTTTAGAAGATTCTGGTTATGAAGTAAGCTGTTTTAACAATTCAGATGATGCATATGATGCGATTTATGAACACCCTTACGATTTATATCTATTAGATGTGAAAGTAGCTGGAGAAAAAAATGGTTTTCAAATGTTAGAAGAGTTACGTAAAGATAATAACAAAACACCTGCCATTTTCATTACTTCTCTTACGGATATTGATGATTTAAGTCGAGGGTATGAGTGTGGGGCTTGTGACTACATACGTAAACCTTTTGATTTAGCCGAATTAAAGCTACGTGTTGAACAGGTTGTTAAATCACAATGTTTTGCTTCGAATGATGAGGAGATAGCATTACCCCATGGATATGTGTATGATGTAAAAAAAATGAAACTTATGTATCATGGAGAAGGTGTGAAGTTAGGGAAAACAGAAACCAAAATACTTGAACTTCTCATAAAACAAAGAGGAGCTGTAGTCAGTTGCGAAATGTTTTGGGAAGAAGTATGGGGCGAATGGGTAGATTCTGCAAACATCCGTGTACAAGTAGGAAACTTACGTAAAAAACTACAAAAAGATTTTATCAAAAATGTACGTGGTTTAGGATACAGTATTGATTTTTAATCCAGAAGAGTTTGCACGTAAATATGCTTTACTCTATACAGGGATATTGGCTGTTTTACTGATTGCCCCTTTGATTGTATATGTTGTGTTACTTTTACAAATTGATGAAGCCAAAGTGAAGCTCTCCTTAGAACAACAATCCAAGCAAGTTATCCATACGATGCAGCGCTATGACAATAGTGATAAGGTCTTTCATTTCCCGCGCTATAAAGAGTACACGGCTGCTTTGTATGACGATAAATATCATGAGCTTTTTAGTACCTTAACATTTACACCAAACTCTTTTACCGAAGGGTTTCATAAAAAGGGTAAATACTTCTATTTTCTTTACCCCTTACCTAAAGATTATTATTTTGGTTCAAGTTATCTTTTAATCGCTACCATACATACTGCGAACAATATTTATTATTTTGCAGCACTTGTGATGATGGCTATTATTGTGGCACTATTTCTTTTTTCTTTTTTACTGTTGAGAAATTTCTCTAAACCTTTTGAACAATTAAACACTCAGTTAGATAATTTTATTAAAGACTCTATGCATGAGATTAATACACCACTCAGTATTATCAACCTTAATGCAGATCTTTTTGCCCATAAATTTGGTGACAATAAATATTTGCAACGTATGAAATCGGCTTCCAAGACCTTAGCAACAATTTATAATGATATGGACTACTTAGTGAAACAAGGTAGCGTCGAACACAAAATACAAGAGGTTGACATAGGAGACTTTATTCAAAATAGGGTTGATTATTTTCAAGAAATTGCTAATTTGAAAGAGATACAACTCAAAACGAACATTCAGGCAAATATTTACTATACATTTTCCAAGACAAAATTGCAGCGCATTGTTGATAATACCATTTCCAATGCTATTAAATACAGCCATAATAAAAGAGAAATAGACATCTCTCTATCCCAGACAAAGAAACAAATTGTATTTACAGTGCAGGATTACGGGGTAGGTATTGAGAATGTGGATAAAATTTTTTCACGTTACTATAGAGAGAACGAGAGTAAAGGTGGCTTTGGTATAGGGCTTAATATTGTCAAGCAGATTATAGATGAAGAAAATATTTTACTTGAGGTCTCTTCTCTTGTAGGAAGTGGTACAACTTTTCAGTATACATTTTTTAAAGATAATAAAAATTTATAATATGATATTTATTTTTTTACACTTTTTTTACACTTCA
>CAZQOC010000025.1:0-12449 GCA_964594745.1 uncultured Sulfurovum sp. | reverse complement strand
GGTAAATCATTTTCATATATATCTAGAAGTTCCGTATCAGTACTCTCAGGCATGATCAGAAAATTTGCCGTATATCCTTTCCCTCTACCCTCACCTCTATGTGATTCTGCACCTGTTCCAGGGTAAGCAAAAGCTTGGTGAGAAGAGAAATAAAAAACAGTGTCATCTTCCCAAAAAGTATCTTGTGTACCATTACCATGATGAACATCAAAGTCTATAATCATTACTTTTTTGTAGCCTATGCTCTGTGCATACTTTGCAGCAATGGCAATGTTGTTAAACAAGCAAAAACCCATAGCCTGTGTGGGTGTGGCATGGTGACCAGGAGGTCTCACTGCACAAAAAGCACGTTCAAAATCTCCTTGCTTTATACCATCAAGTGCCACTACCCCTGCTCCTACTGCCATAGTTGCAGCATCATAGGAGTCTATACTACAGAGTGTATCAGAGTCAATACTTCCACCATATTCACTTAAATTTTCAATATTTTCTATATACTCCAAGGGATGTACTAGTGTAAGAATCGATTTTGAAACTTTTATAGGCGATACAAATTTCAGTTTATTATAGAGTGATTTTATAGCTTGATTGATAGCCCTGAGTCTTTGTGGGGATTCAGGATGCCTGACTCCTGTATCATGTTTCAAATAGATATTATCTGTAATATAGGCTACTTTTTTCATACTTTATTATAGCTTCTTTTTGAGTGTCTCAATCTCTGTACGTAAAAGCTGTACTTCAGCAGTAAGTATTTTCATCTCCTCTTGCAGTTTTGTTTCAGTTGTCTTTTCTGCAGAGACTATTGCTTCTTTTACTTCAGACTCTATTGTTTCATCCATGATGATATAGGTTATCTCTTTTCCATTTTCTTCTATGACTTCACTTTTAAGTTTACCTGATTTTACCATCTTCATGACATTAAAAATACTCAGTTTATGACTTACTGCATAAGCTTTAATCGTTACTTTTTGCATTTGTTCCCCTAATATTTATCTATTATATAGTATTAAATAAATAAAATTGATGTATAATAAAACTATATCACATTAAAGGAGACAGAATGAAATTAAACACATTCATCAAACTCATCTTTGTCATACTGCTAAGTATGACCACACTTACCATGGCAAAATCTGCCAAAACATTAGACCATGAAGCCAATATGGCTATCAATAAATTTATATCCGAAAACAAAAGTGCGGATGCTTTTTTAGTCAAAGCCAAAGCTTTTCTTGTCTTCCCAGAAATCAAAGAGGCAGGTTTTTTTGTAGGTGGTAAATATGGAGAAGGTGTACTACGTGTTCAGCGTACGACCAAAGGATATTATTCTATGACAGCTGCATCAGTTGGTATGCAAATGGGCGCACAAAAATACTCGATGATTATTGCATTTACTACTGATGACGCACTCAATAAATTCCTGTTAGATGGCGATGAATGGGAGACTGAGGTAGATGGCAAAATAGCTGTAGCTGAGTGGAATTCTAAAGAAGAGATAAATAAAGACTATAAAGACCCTATGGTAGCTTTTGTCTTTGACTCTAAAGGTCTCATGGGTTCTTTCTCTATGGAAGGTACGAAGTTTAAAAAAATTAAAGCAGATTAATTGATGTAAAACAATATTTTTGTTTTACATCTGTGTCATACTTAGATAAACACATAAAAAAGGAATATACATGAAAACGATTAAAGTAATCTCAACGTTTCTTATTGCCCTTATGGCATTTTCCACACTCTCCTTGGCAAATTCTGCCAGAGAAATAGATGTGGACGCCAATGAAGTACTACAGCAGTTTTACCATGATGTCCCTGGTGGTAAAAAGTTTTTAGAAAAAGCCAAAGCCTATGTCATCTTCCCAGACATCAATGAAGCAGGTTTTTTCTTTGGTGGGAAATATGGTGAAGGTGTGTTGCGTGTGAATGGAAAGTCAAAGTCTTACCATAGCATCACTGCACTCTCAGTAGGCATGCAAATGGGTGTACAAAACTACTCTTTAGTCCTTGCATTTACTTCAGATGAGGCACTCAAAAACTTCATTTTAGACGATGATGACTGGGAGAGTGACTTCTCAAGTAAAATCGTCATGGCAGAATGGACAACGGACGATGACGACGTCGATGAAGTAGATTATGGTACATCCACAGTAGGATTTGCCTATGACAGTACAGGTATGCTTGGTAAACTTTCATTAGAAGGTACCAAGTTTGAACGTATTAATCCTGATGATTAATATGCATAAGGCTAGGTATTAAACCTATCCTTATACGAACACTTTTGGCAAAGCTCTTCTACAGCTTTCCCCTCTTTAAATCCTTCTAACATAGCAACTGTACGCTTTGCACCCAATATATCTTTTAGGCTGTTCTCATGCAAGTCACCAAGTTCTATGATACCGTCGCAATCCAGACAGCATGGTACTACTTTTCCTGAGGCAAGGATGGCTATGTGTGAGCTTAGTCCTTGGCAAGTACCATGTCCGTAGTTTTTGTTTTGAAGGGAAGGCCATTCAAAATAGTTGTCAAAATGTACAAGTATTTTTGACGCTAAACGTATATTTTTAGGACGCTGTACATAAATGTCTTCTAAAGACAAAGAAGCACTGAACGCTTCAGAAAGTGTAGAAAAAAGCGTTTCATTAAAAGCACGTTCGCTCATCATCTCATCCAAGTTCCATACACGCAGGTTGATAAACAATGCCTCTTCTCGTTCCAATTTAGCTTTACAGAGCGCGAGTACTGGGGTAATGTACTGCTCAAATGTCAAAGAGGTGTCATTTTTGTTAAAACTGTTGAGAGAGATGTTTATCTGTTTGACACAAGCATGGAAGAGTGTATCGTAGCTGTGTTTTTTTAAAAAGTAGCCACTGGTAGTTAGCATCGCTTTAAGTCCATGCTTGTGTATAATATCTAGGTAATCATACAAGTTAGACTGTGTAAGAGGGTCTCCCACGACATGACAGGCTATCTCTTTGGTATAGTGTTTGGCTTGCTCTATAACAGATTCGAAAAATGTTAAGTCCATCTCTTTGCTGGGTAAGGCTTTGGTAGGACAAAAACTGCAGCTTAACCCACAAACATTCGTGAGTTCTATATAGATACGATAAAATTTCACTTTTTACTTCATACAGGCAGATAAATCTGTAATATTTTTTGCACGTTTAATACATGGCATAGATGATTCCAATTGATTGATTTGATTTTCTATCTTATCTAAGAGTGTACCTTTTTGTTTTTCATCCCAAACATCTATGGACTCTTCTATACCTACATTTACGTTCAGTGCATTATACGCTTCAAGACATTGGTTTGCATCAGACATATTTTCCACACCTTGGAGACACTCACGTGTCTTTTTCATACTGGCTAAAAGTTTAGGAAGTAAGCTTTTTTGATACTCGTATATCTTTTTTCCAATTTTGTTAAGAAAAAGTGTTTTCTCTTTTTGGCTAATGCCTAAATGATTACCATTTTTAATCACTTTTTTCTCCACTGTATAGGCAACATCTTTTAAGACTTCCGTAAAGCATTTTGCTTTTGTTTCATTCTTGGTTTTCAATGTAGTGTTAAAGAGTGCAAAGTTTTCTGTAGGAAAATCAGGCAACACACATTCACTACTAGAACTATTGACATCAAATAATACGCGTGTAGCTACCTTATGATACGATATGCCTAATACATCAGATTCTATTTTTAAAGGTAAGCCTTTATAGAGGCACTTACGTACACCTTGTCCTTCCCATACTGTACATTTTAATCCTAAAACTTCATCTTCCCCAATGTTTTTTAAGCCTCTTGTATCATGTTCTCTGAGTGCATTTGCGATACTGTTTTTACGTTCATGTATTTTTTGGTTTTTAAAGTCTACAGTATAGAGAGTCTTATTATTTTGTTTTTCCAAACTTCTAATACTTTGTTTACTTTTCAAAGCACCCGATGTGACCACAGTACCTTCTTCTTTAGAAAGAAGTGTTGCACCCCACTCTTTAAAACGTAATGTCGCCTGACCATGTAGTGTAAGATTTGTCTCTGGTGTGAGTACTCCCCCACCATTAATATCATAGATGACTGTACCTTTTTCTACATCAAAAGTATGCTCATCTATAGTAGCGTAAAGGAGCGTATTACTCACCAAAAACGTTAAAATAAGTGTGACTTTTCGTCCATAGAACATCTGCTTCCTTTATACCTTGTCCAAAAGTAATAGTGAGTTAATACAATTATTGTAGCAGAATTAAAAACTATAAGAGATATCTGCAAAGATCATATCACTATTTTTGATAGTATTGAATAGTTTTGAGCCACCTATGTAGTCTACAATGCCTATGTTCGTACTTAGAGCATCTGCTATATCATACTTTACCCATGCTCTTTGAAAGCCACCTTTGTCCAGTTTTGAGCCATATAAAGAGATAAGATAGTTTGCATGGAGTGTGGCATTCATAAAGTCAGAGGTGACCCTAAATGCATGCTGATAAGTATTTTTGTCAGGGTTAAAGCGTTCATTTTTAAGTCTGCTATCGTAGTTATTTACATGGCGTACAGAGAAATCATAGCTTATCATCGTATCAGCTATACCATTATATTCAAAGCCTATCAGAGCATCAGTACGAGAAAAAGATTTGTCTTGCACACTGGTATATTTGAGTCCATTGAGGTAAGCAAGCTCTGTTTTAAGAAGCCATGAGCCAGAAATGACATTCAGTGCAGTACCAAACATATTGACTTTGTCATGTACAAATGTTGGTTGTGGTATGAACTTCACATAGCCAGTATCATCACGTAAGCGTGCAGCATAGAAGTTCACATCCCAACCAGAAAACTCTCCACCTACAGAAAGAGCATAGGTCACATCATGATAATTTTTTTCGGCAATCTGAGGGTCTGCTTGTGGGTTAAATGCAGAACCAAAAGCTGGTGTTATGGTAAAAAATTGCTCCAGTACAGCAATGGGTGTTACACGCCAGTCACCTACAAAGAAGTCAAATTTCGCCATAGTAACGGGTAACCGTAAATCCTCAATATCTACCATACCAGGGCGACGATTATCTAGTGGATTGAGTACATCGGTAATACGGATGGTATCAGAACGTCCCCAGACCACTACCTGACGTCCTAATTTCATATCTATTTTATCACTTATACTACCCTCTACGTACGCATCATATAACCTTACTTCAGAACGTTGTTCATCTAGTTCATCACGCGTATATACATCATTACGTATATCGTAGATAGCATCATAATAGGCTTTGGCATTGGTCTTAAAGCGCCAAGCATTTTCAAACTTATGTTCGTAGTCTAAAAAAAGTGAAGACTTCAATGAGGTGAAGTTATTATGAGGCTTATCACCATTATAAGAGAACGCTACTTGTTCCGTGAGTTTACCAGTAAGCCCTGGTATGACTTCGATAGACTCACCAACCTTGTTTTCTGTGGAGGTATCAGTCACTAAACTTGTCGAATCGTCGGTTACTGAGCTTGTCGAAGTATCATCAAAGCCATCCATTACATCACTACTCTGCTCCACTTGCACTGAGCCTGTCGAAGTGTCATCAAAGCCTTCTAATGCTTCATCCACACTCTGGGCATACACCAATGATGATAATAAAAGTCCCCCTAATGCCAATTTTATTTTCATCGCTTACAGCCCTTTTTCTAAACGTCTTGTGCTAAACATACTGTTATTGATTGCTTTATTGAGTTTAATATGTGAAAACTTCAAAATAGTCTTATGTGCTGTGCTTTTTCCTTTTTTGGTAGTCATAGTCATCATATCAGGAAGCCATACACCACCTTGTTTGTGAAGTTTTTGTATATCCATATATTTTTTCTTACCATTACGCATGAAATTAATCGCACGTACTACCACATAGTTGTCTTTTCTTACGATGGCTATAGTTTTTTTGTAGCCAGATTCTTTCATCACTTTTTTGTTTCGTGGTGTTGCTTCTATCATCCATGCATCATGTCCACGTACTTTTGTCTCTTTAAGAAGCTTATAGTTGTAGTCAGATAAATCTCTATCTGTCATATCGTAGTAAGAAAAGTCTGATCCCATAAAACTTGAACTTTTATCAGAACTAGGGATACGTTTGACCTTTTTAAGTGCAGGAAGATAGAGCCACTGGTCATCATCTTTATTCACATCATCATAGTCATACGTTAAAAATGCTGTATTTTTAACATCAGCTGGTGATTTAAAGAAAAGTATTTGATGCTCATCTACTCCAAAATCTTTTGAATAGGTATGTAAATTCCTATTTCTTTTTTTACCATTTTTATCTATAAGTACCATAAGCATATCTTGTTCTAGTGTTTTACCGTCATCTCTTGCATCTACCTTCTGCATAATACTCCTAGCAATAGGGTCATCTGCTAATGCATGTATCGTTAAAATGCTAAGTCCTAAAGTAAATCCGATGAGTAATTTTTTTGTGTTCATATTTTTTCCTTTATTGTTTTATTTTATTTTATCCAGCCACGTTTTGCCACTACCATCATAAGTGCAGGGGCAAGTAACAAGTCAGCTAAGAGAGCCATCACAATAACTGTACCCGTCAACAATCCAAAGTTTTGTACCGAAATCATATTTGCCATCATATAGGCATAAAAACCTAACGAGAGTACAATAGTAGTAATGACCATCGCTTTACCTGTAGTGAAAAATGTATTTTCTATGGCTTTAGCAGCATCACCACTCTCAAGGTAGTATCTCCTAAAATTGTGCAGAAAATGTATAGTGTCATCTACCGCAAGCCCTATAGCAATGCTTCCGATAAGTAACGTAAACATATCTAGTGGAATATGCGCAATATACATTAAGAGTAAGCCCAAAATAATAGGTGTAAGGTTAGGTATCATACTCAACAGTCCAATACGTACAGAACCCAAAATAAGCATCATCATAAATGTAATAGCCACAAATGCAATAGTATAACTCGTTACCGATGAATGCACCGCACCTACAAAGGTGTTGATAAGCAGTGGAATCATCCCTGTGGTTTCTACTCTGTCATCAGGAAAGGTTTTGGCTGCTTCACGCTTCACATAGTTTAACACACCTACCGCTTTGACTGCATCAGTCCATGGCAACTTGATGGTAATACGTGCTTTTGAAAACTGTGAATCTACCACATCTTCCAAATCATCTGAACCTGAATTTTCAAAAAGTAATAACTCCTGAGAAACAAGGTTAGCATTATTGGGGATAGTATAAGATGTCTCTTTATTTTCATGTAAAGCACGGTTTGTCTCTTTTACAATGGTAGCCAATGATACGACCTTACCAATATGTGTGTAGGCATCGGCATAGGTTTCCAGTTTAGCAGAAAATGCATTGAGCTTTTCAAGCCTTACAGGATCATTCCATCCATTCTCTTTTCCTGTATCTACTACCACTTCAAAACTCACTGAACCATTCATTGTTTTATCTATCTGTAGTGTTGAGACTCTGTTAATATTGTCTGGTTGAAACCAAAAAAGTGGATTATGAGAGAGTCCTATCTTTGTGGCTGCCAACAATGCCACAATCACCAATACGAGACTTCCCACGATAATACTCTTATAGTGTTTAATAGGTAAAACAGAAAGTTTTTTCATAAGCGTGTCAAGTTTTCCTGCTTCTTTGCTGGCTTTAGGTTTAAGCTTTGTAATGCTTAAGAGTGCTGGCAATAGTGTCAGTGTCAAAAAGAGTGAAACCATCACCCCAAGAGATGCAAAGGTACCAAGATCGGCGATAGGTGCTACTTCTGAACCATAAAATGACCCTACTCCAATAGCAGTTGTCACAGAAGTCATCGCAATGGCAAGTCCTGAGTGTCTCAAGGTGTACTTAATAGAACCTGCCTTATCTCCTGTTTTGTTAAAGCTATCAAAGAAGATAGACAGTATGTGTACAGTAGCCCCAATACTCACTGCCAAAAGCAAAGATGGCACTATCTGTGTAGGAAGTTTAAAAGCAGTCCCTGACCATGCCATGGTCCCCACAGTGGCAAGAAGTGAGAGGATAATGACTATCAACGGGTAAACTACAGCTGAAATGCGTCTAAACATAATAAATAAAAAGACAATAATAATTAAAAATGTAATACGCATAAATTTTTGCATATCTGCTTGCATTTGGGCTTTGAGTGCATTATTGACAACAGGACTTCCTGCCACATAAATTTTAAAATCATCCCCTTGGTATTTGGCTACAATCTCATCTAGTTTAGCAATGAGCTCATGATTCTCTGCGTCAGTTAAGAATTTTTTTGCTTCAGTAGGTTTAGCCACAGAATCGGTTGCTGAGCCTGCTGAAGCATCATCGAACCCTTCATCAAAAGCATCTTCATCAGATACTTTTTTTTCACCTTCGTGTGAGTAGGCATCTGTCTCTATCACAATCGTTGTCATCTTAGCATCTTGACTTAACATTAAGTCTTTATAAAAATGAGATGCAACAGCTTGTTTTTTAATGCTTTGTACTTGTGCTTGGGTTGTAGGAAATGGCTCTAGTAAATCATCGGTAATGAGCTTGTCACCCTCACCTCTGGTATTACGCACATTATAGAGTGAGGTAACATCATCAAGATAAGGTACTTTCTCTTCTATTTCCTCATGTAAATTTTTCAATTTTTTCAAAAAGTCCAGAGTAAAAATATTATCAGACTTAATCGCAAGTGCGATACGCTCATCACGCCCAAACTGCGCTCTAAACTTATTATATTCTATAAGTACAGGATCTTCAGGATGCATAAAGCCTTCAGTAGAAGTATCCATCTTTATCTGTGGTACATGCGAAATGGGTATGGCAAGCAAGAGCAGTACAACCACAATAACCTTTAATGGATTATAAGCTAAAAAGGCTCCAAACCTTCCCATAAGGGTCTCTAATTTTTTGTGCATATTTTTCCTTTATTTTGAATTTAAATTATATCAAGAAATCTTGATATTTTTTTGATACGCTGTTTTTTTATCCATGATACTCAGTAATGCAGGCAATAACAATAAATCTATTAGCAATGCAAAAAATAGTGCTGTGGCGGTTACTACTCCAAAGTTTTGATTGGGGGTGAATGTACTCAAGGCAAAGATGGAGAAAGAGAGACTTAATACTACGGTAGTAAAGACTATTGCTCGTCCTGCGTAGTGTAATACTTCATCAAATGTTTCGCTCATACTCAACCCCCGTTTTCGAGCATCAAAGTACTTCACAAGAAAATGTATACTATCATCTACAGCCACCCCTATGATGATAGCTCCAGCGATGGCTACACCCATGTCTATCGTGAGTCCCATCCACCCCATTATACCAATCACCAACACCACAGGCAAGAGGTTTGGAATCAAGAGTATCCAAAGTATTTTCAGACGTTTAAAGATAAGTAACATCATTAATGAGACGATAAGTATCGTCAATGCCAATGAATAAATCAGCGTATCGGTAATATTTTTTTGCATATAGGCATACATCGCTGTCTGCCCAGTTAGCGTGAGCTTATAAGGCGTTTTAGCCCACC
Source organism: uncultured Sulfurovum sp. (assembly GCA_964594745.1). Taxonomy (GTDB): domain Bacteria; phylum Campylobacterota; class Campylobacteria; order Campylobacterales; family Sulfurovaceae; genus Sulfurovum. Next base: position 2,949 of record CAZQOC010000025.1, on the reverse strand, counting down.
ACTGCTTGGCATACTCTATCATTTTTATATCTTTGGAAGTATCGACAATATTTGTTAGCACTGTAACACGTAGTTTACGCTGAACAAAATCCATCTGATCTGTAATCTCCATACCTTGTGGCAAGCCCATAGAATAAAGCAGCAAGTACTGTGCTACAAGATTTCTATCTTGAGGAATTGTCTCTGCAGCATTCATGATTTTGTTATATCTTTTAACTGTATCCAATAAAGAGAATATATGCCGTACATCTTTAGGGAAAACAAGCTGATAGTCATGGTAAAATTTTTCTATATATTTTAAAAATTCTGGGTCTTTTATGCCATCTTTTTTACCGGAATCCACCACAAGCACATAAGACATTGAGCCTGTAAGGTTATCCATCGTAAACTCTGCAGATTTACGTATCTCTACACTTTTGTCAAAATATCGTATGGTATTAGAATCTACTTTTACAAACAAAAGTCCCAAACCTATCACAAACATCAGTAGCGATGCTATACCTATAATCTTTTTATTATTCCGTACGATAAATTGTCCATAGCCTTGTATCATAGGTTTTTTCTCTTTTGTTACTGCATCACCCTTAATAGGTTTTTTAAGTAACAGCAATAAAGCTGGCATCCATACTACAGAGATAACAAAAGCCAACATCGCACCACTGGCAGTAGCGATACCCAGTGTAGAGACAGGCACTACTTTAGAGATAGCCAAGGTTCCAAACCCTACTGTTGTCGTAAGAGAGGTTAAAAAAATAGGCAAAAAGTTTTTTTCTATCGCACGATAGACAGCATCATAGTTAGCCAAACCTTCTTTTTTGCCCATGAGCCACGCAGCATAAATATGCACAGCATCAGCGATACCAATGGCTACAATAAACACGGGGATATTGGCTGTAAAATTGTTAAGTTTGTAGCCTAACAGAGTCTGCACCGCAAGTACCGACAAGAAGGTAAACAGCACCACACCCAAAGGAATCAAGGCACCAGATATCCGTCTAAAGAGTAAAAATAATAAGAGCATAGAAACTAAAAATACCAATGGGGTAAAGACCATTGCATCATGCCCTGCTATCTGCACGAAGGCTTCTGTCATAGGCGGACCGCCGTTTAGCCAGTACTTATAGCCTGTGGCATTTGTCTCTGAATCTATGAGTGCTTTCATATATCCCATCATCTCCGAAGAGATGTCACCATGTTCATTGGCATCGGCTTCAAGTCTTGCAAAAATCATTGTTGTTTTGCCATCTTTGGAAATAAAACTATCACGAATGATACTGTCGGAAGTCGCTACTTCTTTACGGTTATTTAGGTATGACATATCTGATGCATCCAAATCATCCATAATAAAGTCGTCCACAAGTACGTCATCTGGTTTATTGGCATCACTATGGACATGTTGATAGTTCGTAATGCTGTCCACTCTGTCTATGTGTGGCATTTCCCAAAGAGCTTGTGTCATACGACGTATACTCCCCAATGCCTTTTTGTTAAAAATGCCATTTTCATCTCTAAAAACAATGCTAATACCATCATCATTAGAAAACTCATCTCTAAATGTATCATAGTCAGTGAGTATCTTGGAATCTTTTTCAAACCAAATACGATATGAGCCGTCTATTTCTAAATGTTTTAGACTTGAAGCGAGTATTGCTACAAGAATTGGCACTAAAAAAACAATTAGCCATCTAAATGTATATAAAAAATCAATATATTTTTTCATGCTAATTTTCCTCTATAAATTGTTTGAGTGCTTCAATATAGGCTTCAAATGCAACTCTTCCTGCCGGAGCAATCTTCACCACTGTTTTAGGGCGCTTTCCTTCAAAGGTTTTTTCTATCATAATATACTCCTCTTTTTCCAATTTACTCAAATGAGAAGAGAGATTACCATCGGTCACACCCAAAGCCTCTTTGAGTGCTTTAAAAGGAAGTTCATCGTTTGTGATGAGCAATGATACCAGCCTAGAGCGTATGCCCTGATGCAAAAGTGGGTCAAACATTACGTACCCCTACTTCCCTTCTTTTATCTGTTGCCATGCCACAATGGAAGGCATGATAGCCAGTCCAAGTACTACAAAAAATTGCACAACCATTAAGTAATCGTTTTTACCTTCTAGTGCTTCTATAAAATATCCTATACCCAGTAGTAGCGAGGCTGACATTATATTGAAGCGTGCCATTTGGGAAAAACGCTCTATATTGAGCACAAAACCCACAGAAAAGTAACCAACAGAACATAAAAAGAGCCATAAAAGAAAAACAGGAATATAGAGTTTATGATGAGCCAATACCATAGAAAGTACTATACCAAAGAGAGAAAGCATCAAAAAACTCTTCATAATGAACTGTTGTCTATGTGTACAATCTTCTATGTCATAACTTTGATTGACTTTTTTAGTCAAAAAACCTTCTGTTAAAAAACCTATAGTAATTAAAACAAATGTGACAATAGTACCCTGCAATACACTTGCTTGATACATTGGTATCATGATAAATGTCAAAATCGTAGCAATCACTGCCCATACATAGGTAGCTTTATAATTATAAGGGAAAAAAATTTGTTTATCTACCAAATGATTCTTTATATCATTTATCTGACGTAAGGCTTCTTCTTTTTCTTCTGACATTTTCCATCCTCAAAGTACTTTGTTTTGCAAAGTATATTATTTTGTAGCTTAAATTAAGCTATTTATACTACAAGTTAAAAAAGTTTTTATTAGTCATACAAACGTAAAAGTATGTACCATATATAACCATTGCTCCATGAATTTCAAAGAAATTTTATAGAGATGTTTTTGAAGATGTATGAGAAAATCATCACTGACGATGATTCACACACTCAAAAGTAATATATACTCTTGTCTCACTAGTTCCTATAATTAATTCCTTATCATCTAAATAATCTCCATTACCTCTTTTTACCTCTTCTTTAAGTATTTTATATGCACC
>CAZQOC010000024.1:0-12798 GCA_964594745.1 uncultured Sulfurovum sp. | reverse complement strand
TACACTACTTATGGAAGCGGTGCCTGTGGTGCCTACAAAGCAAAAAATGAAAGCCACAACCCAATCCTTGAAATACCAGATGATGCCTTCAGCGAAAACACTTTTGTCAGAGTCTTCGGAAAACCAGAGTCTCATGTAGGGCGTCGTATGGCAGTAAGCCTTGTACTTGACGCTGATGTAGAAGCGGCTAAAACAAAGGCCACAGAGATAGTCAACAAAATATCAGACAGATAACAAGGAGCGTTTTATGCGTTTTATAGCACGTGTTTTTTTACCACTTTTACTGCTTGCCTACATTGGTACTGAGACCTATCTCAAACTCCAACATACATCACTGTGTGGAGAAGTAGGCTGTAAACTTGCAGGAGAACTTTTAAACTTTGATGCTATTTACCTCAACTATGTAGGGATTGGTGGAGTTTTTATATTGATGATACTTGGATTTTTATCCCTTAAAAGCAAGTTTTATGAGGTACTCTTTTTTATAGGACTTTATGGTGCCGTAGCCTTTGAAGCAACCATCATCAGCTACCAGTTTGTAGCCAATCCTGAGCCTTGCATTTTCTGTTTGGGTGTAATATCTTCTTTACTGCTCATCGCACTCTTTTCGCAGCCTAAACACTTTGGCATTACGCTTGCCACAGTCGTTGCTATTTTTGTCGGGATGCATACCCTTGGAGTAAGTAAAAACAAAAACTTTATGGTTGAAAGCGGTACCTACCTCATACACTCAGAGAGCTGTCCTCACTGTAAAAAAGTCAAAGCCTATCTTGCAGAGCATCACATCGATTACACGCCTATCTCTACCAAAGAAGCAAGTGCGAGAAACTTCTTGAAGTTTGCAGGTATTACGAGTATTCCTGTACTCATAGAAAAAGAGAAATTAGAGAGAAAACTCATCGTGGGTGATAAAAAAATCATCGCACATTTTGAAGCACTAGAAGCACCAAAATCAAATATAGATGTAGTACAGAAAGCACCTGCACAAAGTAGCAGTCTTGACCTTGGAAATGCAGGCATTTCCTCAGACTTTTTAAGTGCCGGAGGTGATGATGAAGGTTGTGCCATCACCATCGCAGAAACACCTTCATGCGAAGAAGAGAATACAAGTAAATAAGGAGTTCAGATGCAGATAGTATTACTCGATGCCAAAACGTTAGGAGATGATTTAGATCTCTCTCCACTTGAACAGTTTGGTACGCTTACACAATATGATACCACTTCAGAAGAAGAGACACTTGAACGTATCATCAATGCAGATATTGTCATTACCAACAAAGTAGTACTCTCTTCCAATATACTTGCACAAACAAAAAACCTTAAACTCATCTGTATCGCCGCGACAGGTACCAATAATGTCGACTTGGATGCAGCAAAATTCCAAAATATAGAAGTGAAAAATGTAAAAGGCTACTCAACAAAATCTGTGGTGCAACATACCTTTGCTATGACACTGTATCTTCTAGAAAAGATGGCATATTATGATGCTGTCGTAAAAGATGACCGATGGACAGAATCTGGACTTTTTACAGATATAAGTCAACCCTTTCATGAAATATCTGGTAAAAAATGGGGGATTATCGGTATGGGTATGATTGGGCAGAGTGTGGCACAGATTGCCACGGCATTTGGTGCAGAAGTAAGCTACCACTCTACATCAGGAGCAAACCTTAACCATGCCTACCCACATAAAACCCTGGAGTTTATCTTCAAAGATTGTGACATTGTCTCTATCCATGCACCACTCAATGATGATACCTATGATCTCATTAATGAAATCAATCTACCATACCTTAAGGATGGAGCTATTTTGCTTAACCTTGGACGTGGTGGCATCATCAATGAAACAGACCTGGCTTTTGAGCTTGACAGACGTGAAATCTATGCCGGACTTGATGTACTTGAAACAGAACCCATCACACTCAATAACAGACTTAATGAAGTGCAACACAAAGAGAGACTCCTCATAACACCACATATAGCCTGGGCAAGTATTGAAGCAAGAAAAAAGCTTCTTAAGGGCATAGTGAATAATATACAAACCTTTTTGGAGAAATAAACTATGCTTGATGTACTCATCATTGGAAGCGGCGGTGCTGGACTCACTGCTGCTTTAGCTGCCAAAGAGATCTCAAATGTGGATGGTGTAGGAGTAGGCAATGCTTCCATCTTAGTGGCAGGGAAAGCCTACCCAACCAACTCACAAACTTCTATGGCTCAGGGTGGCATGAATGCTGCACTGGGTAATGTAGGAGAAGACCACATCAGCGCTCACATAGCAGATACAATCAAATCAGCCCATGGACTTTGTGATGAAGATATGGTACGCCAAATGTGTGCCGATGCTCCAAAAACCATACAGTGGTTGGAAAGCATTGGTGTGCCTTTTTCTCGTTTAGACAATGGAAAAGCAGGCGTTGAAACAGTAGCACAAAGACAAATGGGAGGTGCCTCTGCCAAACGTGCCTGTTATGCCCAAGACTACACAGGACTCAAAATACTCCATACCCTGTACGACACCTGTCTTAAAGAGAACATAGATTTTTTGGATGAACACTATTTTCTCAACCTCATCACCCAAGAGGGTACAGCCAAAGGAGCAACCTTTTTAGACATACGTACAGGTGAAGTCAAACAGATCAATGCAAAATCAGTCATCATCGCTACTGGTGGATACGGCAGTCTCTATCATGGCTACACGACCAACGCCTATGGAAGTACCGGTGATGGCATAGCAACAGTCCTTCGTGCGGGTGGAGCAGTGAGTGATATGGAGTTTATACAGTTTCACCCTACTGCCCTTAAAAGCTCCAGCATACTCATAAGTGAGAGTGCCAGAGGAGAAGGTGGCTACCTGGTAAACTCTGATGGGGAACGCTTTGTTGACGAACTCAAACCACGCGATGAAGTAGCACGTGCCATCTTTGAACAATTCAAAAATGATAGAGAAGTCTTTTTAGATGTCCGCCATCTCGGTGAAGAGAAACTCATGGAACTCCTCCCTCAGGAAGTGGCACTGTGTAAACTTCATGAGCATGTAGACCCTGCTACTGAACTCATACCGATTAAACCTGTGGCACACTACTCTATGGGTGGCATTGACGTAGACTATGCTTTAGAAGTCACGGGTATCAAAGGCTGTTTTGCTGTGGGTGAGTGTTCCAATGCCAAGGTGCATGGTGCCAATCGTCTTGGTGGTAACTCTCTACTGGAGATCACCGCTTTTGGTAAATTTGCAGGAGAGAATGCCTACAAACATGCTGTCTACGCCTCCAACAAACCAGCTGATGATACTCAACTCCAACGTGACAAAAAAGAGATAGAAGCACTCTTCACAAAAGAGAACAGTGTCAATTTCTATGAGAAGAGAGAAAGTTTAGGCAAGCTCTTTTATGAAAAAGTGGGTATTGTAAGAGACAATGCACATCTCACCCAAGCGATGGAAGAGGTCATTGCCATGCAGGTAGTGCTCAAAAATATGGGTATCAGTGATAAAAATAAAGAGAACAATACCAATCTCACAGAGTATTTAGAGTTTCAAAATGCCCTGCTTTTAGCCCCTACCATCATCTCTGCTGCACTTGCACGCGATGAGAGTCGTGGAGCGCATTATAAAGTAGGGTTTGAAACGCAAGATGATGAGAAATTTAAGCAACATATTGTGTTGCAGTGGAAGGATTGATATGCAAATAAAAATACTCAGAAGTGAAACAAATAACCATCAATCTTACACACTGGAAGATAAAGAAACTACGCTTTTAAATGCTCTCACGCACATCAAAGCTACGCAAGATGCAACGCTTACTTTTACAGCGGGTTGTCGTGCTTCTGTGTGTGGTACTTGTGCTGTCAGGGTGAATGGTAGAGAAGAGTTGGCTTGTGCCTATAAGGTACAAGATGGGGATGTGCTAGAACCACTTCAGTATCATCCTGTGTTACGCGACCTAAAAGTAGATAAAAACAAAGCCAAAGAAACCTTAGTAAAAAGCAGTGCATGGCTACACTCTTTTCAAGAAGTATCACTCACGCCTAAAGACGAAAAATTAAGTGAAACACAAACAGACTGTATACTCTGTGACTCCTGCTACTCTGCCTGCCCTGTGTATGCAGTAAACCCCGATTTTCTAGGACCTTTTGCACTCACGCGCGCGTATCGTTACAGCTCGGACAAACGTGAAGATGATGCCAAAGTCATCATAAACAACATCCAGGCCAACGGCATATGGGACTGTACTTTATGTGGAGAGTGTACAGCAGTCTGCCCTAAAGGCATAGACCCCAAAATGGACATTACCATGTTACGTGGAGATTCTGTCACACATGGCTACACAGACCCAAGTTTTGCGACACAGAGTTTTGGGACACCTGATTTTGGTGGAGACTTTGGCTTTGACCCCAATGGTGGGTTTTAATCCGCCTTAGCTTTTTCAATCCCTATAACAATTCACTAGGGATGCGTATAGGTCTCATTTCTCAATGCTTAGCAACATACTCCAATGCTGATTTCTCATCAAAATAATATCTTAATTTATTTACGACCAAACCATCAATCATCGATTGGGCATAAAGAAAATTAGGTGCTTCTTTATAGATATGATGTGTGATTTTCATTTCTGATAGATGTAAGGTAAGTGTATTGTCTTTAAATTCATAAGGCATTTCCACAGGATTTGCCATTTTTTTAAGAGGATTGTAAACCACGTGCTCTTTAGAAAAAACCATTTGTACCACACGGTTTTTTAAATGTTTAGGACCTTTTTCATAACAGAGATAAATTGTCTTGTTTTCTAATAATGTTTTAGCATGAATGTGTTCTGTTTTTTTGGGGGCTTTTACTTTTCTAGCTACGTTTTTCACTTGCACTTGATCTTTAGAGATAAACGCATCTTTAAACACACGTTTGTATGCATGAAGTGCATTTTTTGCATCTGTGTTATTTCTAAGTACTGCATGTGCATAATAAAGGCGATTTTTTCTCTCTACTATAATATGCTTTCGGTATTTGGCATTTCCCACTTTGGCAATATTGTGTCGTAAATTTTTACCATTTTTATAGACACCTATTTTGACATCATATGCTCCAAAAAGTATAGTGGTCGATAAAAAAATACCAAGCAGGATTACAGATTTTTGCATCTTAGATATCTCTAGGGTCTACTATCTTCCCAGCAATAGCACTTGCAGCAGCAACTGCTGAGTTAGCAAGGTAAATCTCAGAAGTTCTTGCTCCCATACGTCCAACGAAGTTACGGTTGGTTGTAGCGACACAACGTTCACCGTCACCAAGGATTCCCATGTATCCACCAAGACAGGCACCACAAGTAGGGTTAGAAACCACAGCGCCTGCTTCGATAAGAATATCCATCAAGCCTTCATGTTGTGCTTGCATGAGTATCTTTTGTGTAGCAGGAGTGACTATCATACGTGTATGTTTTGCGACACGCTTACCTTTCATAATCTCCGCAGCCACTCTGATATCTTCAATACGCCCATTCGTACATGAGCCTATCATCACCTGATCAATCTTCAAGTCGTCTGCTACGGCTTGTTCTACAGGTTTACCATTAGATGGCAAGAATGGGTAGGCGATCACAGGAGAAAGATTTGCCATATCTATAGTGATTTCTTGAGAGTAGGTTGCATCGGCATCAGAGTAGTGAAGTTTCGGCTCACTTCTTAACCCGCCATTGACCTCAGCTCTCTCATCCAGGTATGCTTGTGATATAGCATCTACAGCAAAAATACCACTTTTTGCTCCTGCTTCTATCGCCATGTTACACATAGAAAATCTATCTGCCATACCAAGATGCTCTACACCCTCACCTGTAAACTCGATAGCCTTATAGAGTGCACCATCCACACCTAAAATACGGATAAGCTCCAAGATGACATCTTTTCCATAAATATGTTCACCAGGTTTACCTACAAGGTTTACTTTAATAGACTCAGGTACTTTAAACCAGTTACCGCCAGTGATGATAGAAAAAGAGATATCTGTACTTCCCATCCCTGTAGAAAATGCCCCAAGTGCGCCATGTGTACAGGTATGAGAGTCTGCTCCGATAATGACATCACCAGGAATGACAAGTCCTTTTTCTGGAAGCAAAGCATGCTCTATACCCATATCTTTTTCATCAAAAAAGTACTTGAGGTCATGTTTGTAGGCAAATTCTCTTGAAATCTTCGCTTGGTTTGCAGAAGCGATATCTTTTGCCGGAATATAGTGATCCATGACAATAGCAAAACCATCTGGATTTGCAAGTTTAGTAGAACCACTCTCTTCAAATGCTTTGATAGAAATAGGTGTGGTGATGTCATTTCCTATCGTCATATCGATAGGTACTCTGACTATCTCTCCTGCATGTACCTCTTTACCTGCATGCTCAGAGAATATTTTTTCTGTAATTGTTTGTCCCATAAGGTTATCCTTAATTTATATTACGCGAATTATAGCGAAATATTTTTATGGTAGAATTGCATTTAAATTAATACCTCCGACGCGTAGGGTGGATTTATCCACCATTGTTTGGATTTTATTTTAACGGTGGATGAATCCACCCTACGCGATATACATAAAATAAAGAATTAACATTATGAAACTCTACGAACTCAAAGCCATCGCCGAACGTCTCAACCACTTTACCTTCATCTCTCGTGCTAGACGCATCGAAGACAATACGCTAGAGATTATGTTTGACAAATCTGAGAGTTATTTTTTTAACATGACACGTGGACACAGCTTTATCTACAAAGCACCAAGCCAAAGACCCATGCAAGGCTACAATGCACCTTTTGACACACTGTTACATGCACTGCTCAGTGGCTCGAAACTTCTTGGTGTCGATGTGCCCAATGGAGATCGTATGTTACGTTTTACCATCGCACCAAAGAGTAGCTATAAAGATAAAATCATCTACCTTCAACTTGAATTTACAGGTAAAAACACCAATGCCATACTTATCGATGAGAATGAAGTCATCATCGAAGCACTCAGACACATCGATGCAGACAGCTCTTTTAGAGTGATACGTCCAGGGATGGAACTGCTGGCTATTCCTCCTTTTGAGAGGGAAGAAAAAGTTCAAGAGCTAGGCGATATAGATACCTACTTAAAAGAGAAATTTACAGACATTCAAGCTAAAAAACTCTCAGAACTCAAAAAACAAAAACTCTCAACTGTTACAAAAAAGATAAAGAAGTTTGAACAACTTTTAAGCAAACTCCCCAACAAAGAAAAGCTGGAACTACAAGCAAAAGAGCATAGCAATACAGCAAACCTCATCTTGTCCAACCTCTACCAGATAAAACCCTATGACACCAAGCTAAAAACCTATGATTTTGAGGGCAAAGAAGTCACTATATCTTTACCTAAAGATGTAAAAGTAAACCGTATGTCTGACTACTATTTCAACCTCTCCAAACGTGCCAAAGCCAAAGCCAAAAATGTGCACATAGAGAAAGAAAACCTAAGCTCTAAAATGGCTTTTTATGAAAACATATACTATGCTTTAGAACAGGCAAATACCCCTTATGAACTCGAACTTCTTGTACCTAAACGTGCTAAATCTCTACGTAAAAAAGAGAAGCTTAGAGAGGGTGAACTCTTTTGGATAGAGGACTATAAAGTGATGGTAGGACGAAATGCCAATGAGAACCAAAAACTCCTCTCTTTGGCAAAAAGTAACGACATCTGGATGCACACCAGAGAGATACCTGGATCACACGTCATCATACGTACAGACAAACAGAACCTGCCAGAGTCTGTTTTGCACGCAGCAGCAAAACTCTGTGTGGACTTTTCAACAACCCATCCAGGCAATTACCTCGTAGACTACACTAAACGAAAATTTGTAAAAGTCCAAGAAGGCTCTAACGTAGAGTATGACAAATACCAAACCATACCTGTACTAAAAGAAGGGATAGAGATAAGGATTTAACCCAAGTCGTGGTATAATCTATTCCTATACTAAATCAGGAAATAATGATGCTAAAAAACTTAAGCTCTTTACAACAACGTGTCATCACAGGCATCGCATTGCTTGCACTGGTAGGCTTCATAGGATGGATAGATAATTTCACCATCATGTGGGCATTTTTAGGGGTCATTTATATGTTCGCTTTTTATGAAGCTATGAAGCTCTTTAAACTCTCTTCAGCTTCTGCATACTTTTGGGCAGCACTGTTATGGGCATTTGCCTATGTATACCCTAACCCTGATGACCTCTTTTTCCTTGTAGCTATCATCTTTGGAGCTGCTATTGCCTACTTGCATAACTTTGATAAACGACTCATCTTGCCCTTTCTCTACCCCGTCTCAGGCATACTGTTTTTTCTCATTCTCTACCAGGACTTTGGTGTACGCTCGATGTTGTGGTTGCTTGTCACTGTAGCACTTGCAGATACAGGTGCGTACTTTACTGGTAAAGCCATAGGTAAAACCAAGTTTTCAGACACCAGTCCCAACAAAACACTTGAAGGTGTTTTTGGTGGTATTGTTATCGCGACTATTTTCGGAAGCTACATCGGCCTTGAAATCGCACCACTTTGGATAGCCATTGTTGTCACACTTGTCACTGCTGCCACTTCAGTATTTGGTGACCTTTTTGAATCTTATCTCAAGCGTGAAGCAGGAGTCAAAGACTCTGGAGACATCCTACCTGGACACGGTGGTATCTTGGACAGGATAGATGGCTACCTTTTTGCTGCTCCTATGATGGTCATTGCCTTACGTGCATTTTTATAGATGATGTCCTCTATCGTTCTTTTAGGTTCTACGGGCTCCATTGGGGTCAATACCCTCATCATTGCCAAACGTTACAACATTGCCATCGAAGCGATGGTTGCAGGTTCCAACACTGACCTACTTAACCAGCAAATAGCCCAGCATCACCCAAAAATAGTAGTCATTGCCAATGAAGCAGACAAATCTAAGGTCAATCACCCTGATGTACGTTGTGGCTCTGAAGCCATTTTAACCCTCATAGAAGAGTCACAAAGTACAACCATTGTCAATGCTTTGGTAGGTTATGCAGGTTTAGCCCCTACTCGCAAAGCAACGTCACTTGGTAAACGTGTGGCACTTGCCAACAAAGAGTCCTTGGTTGCTGCAGGAGAGTTCATAGATATGTCTCTCATCACCCCCATTGATTCTGAACACTTTGGACTGTGGTATCTCATGAACGAACGCCCTGTCTCAAAACTCTACATTACAGCCTCTGGTGGGGCATTTAGAGACTGGGAGATAGAGAAGATGAAAGATGCTACTTTCTCTGATGCACTCAAACATCCCAACTGGTCTATGGGAAACAAAATCACCATAGACTCAGCGACCATGACCAACAAGCTTTTTGAACTGCTTGAAGCCAAATGGCTTTTTGGTACATCCAAAATAGATGCAGTCATAGAAAAAAAGTCTATCATTCATGCCTTATGTGAATTTAAAGATGGTTCTACCACAGCGCACTTTGCAGGGGTAGATATGAAACTCCCTATCGCTTTTGCTCTTCAGGGTGAAGTCACAGAGGAGATCCTTCCTCCGACTGATTTACTTGGTATTGGGGAATTAGAGTTCCTACCTATAGAAGCAAAGCGTTATCCTATCTGGCATATTAAAGAACATATTTTAAATAACCCTCATTTAGGCGTAGTAGTCAATGCTGCCAATGAGATAGCCATTGAGAAGTTTCAGCAAGGAGAGTGTAGTTTTTTTGGGATGAGCGACATTGTTTTAAATGCCTATAAAAAATTTGGAGATGCCAAAGCCAAAAATATAGATGAAGTCATTGAGATAGATAATGAAGTGAGAGCCTATGCAAAAGAGAGATAAAGTACTCGTTCTACACGGTTGGGGTGGTTCAGATTACCCACACTGGCAAGCACATCTTGCTGTAGAGGTTGCCAAAAACTACGGCATGGTCTGCTTTCCGCTCATACAACATCCCCACTACCCCAATCGTAACCGTTGGATGGAACAGGTGCGCCTAATATTGGAAGAGTTTAAGCCCGATACTGTAGTCTGTCACTCATTAGCAAATAACCTTTGGCTTTGGCTCTGTGAAGAAGGAAAACTGCAAGAGATAGAACGACTATTCATGGTCTCCCTTCCAAGTCTTGAGACTAAAGAAAAAACTATCAAAACTTTTTTCCCTTGCCCTCTACCTAAAAATATCTATGCAAAAAAGGTACATATGCTGGTCTCAGATGATGATCCATGGGTTAAACTGGAGGAGGCAGAAAAAATAGCCTCTTACTATGATGCAGACTTTACCGTCCTGCATAATGCAGGACATATTAATGCCGATTCAGGGTATGGTAAATGGGAATTGATAGAAAAATTGGTCATAGGAGAAAAAAGTGTATAATCTCGTATCTCTCAATCATATATCCAACAATCAAAACTGCTCACTGCTCACTGATAGTTGCTCACTTTTCAAGGGAAAAGCATGATACTAAGCATCGAAAGTTCCTGTGATGACAGTTCCATCGCTATCACCGAGATAGCCACAAAAAAAGTCCTTTATCATAAAAAAATATCACAAGAGGCGCAGCACTCCTGTTATGGTGGGGTAGTTCCTGAACTTGCTTCCCGTCTGCATGCCGTGGCACTTCCGGAGATACTCAAAGAGACCAAACCCTACTTCGAAAAACTCAAAGCCATCGCGGTGACCAATCAACCCGGCTTAGGGGTCACGCTCCTAGAGGGTATCGCTATGGCAAAAACCCTAGCTGTCCTTTTAGATATTCCTCTCATTCCTGTACATCATTTAAAGGGGCATATTTACTCTTTATTTATCGAAAAAGAGTCTACCCTACCCTTACTGGTACTGCTTATCTCAGGAGGGCATACACAGGTGATACGTGTGGAGAGCTTTGAGCATATGGAGATACTTGCCACTTCTATGGATGACTCTGTAGGTGAAAGTTTTGATAAATGTGCCAAAATGATGGGGCTTGGCTACCCTGGTGGTCCGCTCATCGAAGCATTGGCACGTCAAGGCGATGAAAACCGTTTTGACCTTCCAGTACCACTGCGCAATTCACCTCTCATAGCCTTTTCACTCTCTGGGCTTAAAAATGCTGTACGACTCAAAGTGGAAGGGTGTGGTGGTGCAGAAAATATGACAGAGCAGGACAAAGCTGATCTTGCTGCTTCTTTTCAAAAAGCAGTCAAACTTCACCTACTCCAAAAAAGCAAAAAAATCTTTGCCAAAGAGCCCATAAAAGAATTTGCCATTGTCGGTGGAGCATCTGCAAACAAATATATACGCAATGCCTACGAAACACTCTGTGAAGAGTTTGGAAAAACGCTTCATGTCGCACCGCTTGAATATTGTTCAGACAATGCAGCCATGATAGGTCGATATGCCCTAGATGCCTATGCAAAAAAACAATTTATTGACCCTGATAAAATCGATATAGTGAGTACCAAAAAGCAACAAGCAGGGATGTTACTCTAATTCTCTCTTAAACCCCCATAAAATCGCGCTTTCTATAAGGTAATTTTAGATAAAATAGTTACTATTATATAACTTACTCAAGGGAGTTAAAATGGCAGAATATGGTGCTAGTAATATTAAAGTCCTAAAAGGGCTAGAAGCAGTAAGAAAAAGACCAGGAATGTACATCGGTGACACCTCTACAAAAGGACTTCACCACCTTGTCTACGAAGTGGTTGACAACTCTATCGATGAAGCGATGGCAGGCTACTGTGATACCATCAAGGTTACACTCACCAAAGAGGGTTCTGCGATTATCGAAGATAACGGTCGTGGTATCCCCGTTACTGAGCACCCCACTGAAAAGATCTCTGCTGCAACTGTCGTTTTAACTGTACTGCATGCTGGTGGTAAATTTGACAAAGATACCTACAAGGTTTCAGGTGGACTACATGGGGTTGGGGTGTCAGTCGTCAACGCCCTCTCTAAAAACCTCAATCTCACCATTTTTAAAGACAAAGAGGTACACACACAAAGTTTTGAAACAGGTATCCCTACTGCACCACTGGTCTCTGGAGACAAAACAAACAAACACGGTACCAAAATAGAATTCTGGCCAGATGACTCTATCTTCACTGAAACAGTCACCTTCCAAAAAGAGATTTTAATGAAGCGTTTCAAAGAGCTTTGTTACCTAAATCCTAAAATCACTATTGACTTCAGAGATGAGCGTGACGGGACAAAAGAACTCTTTCATTTTGAAGGGGGTATTAAGCAGTTTGTAGAAGACATGAATACCAAAACCCCTCTTTCCAGTGCGCAGTTTTTCCAAGGAAAAGCTGATGACATTGAAATAGACATTGCCCTTATGTACTGCGATGCAGATTCTGAAAAGTCTCTCTCCTTTGTCAACAATATTAAAACACCAGAGGGTGGTACGCACGAAGCAGGGTTTAGAGCAGGACTTACGCGTTCTATGGCATCATATATCTCTAAAAATGCCAATGCCAAAGAGAAAAATACCAAAATCACAGGTGATGACTGTAAAGAGGGTCTCATAGCCATTGTCTCTGTACGTGTACCTGAGCCTCAATTTGAGGGACAAACCAAAGGGAAACTCGGTTCTTCTTATGTACGTCCTTTGGTACAAAAATTCTTCTCTGAAAACTTCAACAAATACCTTGAAGAAAACCCTATAGAAGCCAAAGCTATCATGGCACAGATACTTCTTGCTGCTCGTGGTAGAGATGCGGCTAAACGTGCTAAAGACCTGGTCAAACGTAAAGACTCCATGAGTATTGGTACCCTCCCTGGTAAACTAGCAGACTGTCAAAGTAAAGATCCAGAAATCTCAGAAATCTAT
>CAZQOC010000023.1:0-12968 GCA_964594745.1 uncultured Sulfurovum sp. | reverse complement strand
TAATATCCTCTATATACCCATGCTTCACAGGATTATTTTGTATATATTGCATTTTCCCCATCAAATTTTTTTCATTTCTAATGGTATGTTCATAAAATCTCTTTTCCCACACCAAAGAATAACCTTTTTTCTCTCTACTGTAAGACTGTTGCAGATGAGCGTAATCTTCTTTTGGACAATGTTTTGAAAAATGTTGTTTTACCGTACGTACAATATGAGGATACTCCTCTGCATATTTAGGTGTAATAACCATGTGAAAATGGTCAGGTAATATCACGATGGCATCTATCTCATAAATATACTTCTGTTTACTCACATGAAAACTCTCTCTTAACAATGCTATGTTTTGGATGAGTATAGGGTTACGTTTATGCGTAACAACGGTAATAAAGTAACTATACCCGTCCATAAAAATTCGTTTATAATTTGACATAATGAGATTATATTACAGATGTGGGGTTAATGTTAAAAATATGGAGAATTGTCATATTTTTGGTTTTTATTTTGGCGGTGGATAAATCCACCCTATGTGGTTTATTGTATCCGTTAATAGGTGTATTTGGATTTTTCACTATAATTTGATGTTGATATAAAATGAATATGTATTTGATGTGCAAATTTTATCTTGCGGTGGATGTACACCAAGAGCATTTCCGTTGGGCAATCCACCCTACGCGTATTATAATATTCATTGTGTCTCGCGTAGGGTGGGATTTCCCACCACTTTACCCTCTCCCCTCCAGCACAGCCACCTCATCGTCACTCAACCCGTACAATTTTTACCATCCTGTTAAATCCAAATTCAAATGCATAACCTCTAATATTTAAGCAATAAGCACATCAGGAGAAAGCTCTGGCATTTCATCATAGATTTCACCATCTAATAAGCGTCCTGCTTTCTTCTTATTCACTCCTCCCCACTGTTTAAAAAAGAAATCTATATTTTCATTTTTACATCTATCTCTTATTTCGAGTACCCATTCTTTTTGCATAACTCTTGCACCATAACCACTTTCACCACCAGCGATAACCCAATTTATGCCTGTATAGTCAAGCTTATCTACTGAGTCAATCAGGGGCTCTAATGATAAAAATTTAATTTTAGCAGGACAACTTCTTAAATAATCTACTCTATCTACATACTCATTTGCCTCTACTGTTACACCCATCCATATGTTATCTGTCCAATTCAATTTATCTGCTAGTTTAGCCAATCTTTTGGGTCTTTTTGTAAGTACTTGAAATGTATGCCAATGAGCCTTATTCATTACTTCAAATATCTGAAATATAAATGCATCAGGTATCTTTTCATGAAAAATATCACTCATAGAATTTACAAAAATAACTTGTGCTTTTTTTATTTTAAGTGGTTTGTCTAATGCATGTGGATGCATAGTAACCTCAAAGCCATTTTCATATCCTCTGGTTCCCATAGCCTTTAATCTCATTGCCATACGTTCTGCATAACAATTATCACACCCTCTACTTATTTTAGTACATCCAGATACAGGATTCCATGTCGATTCTGTCCACTCTATTTTTGATTTACTCATTAATTTTTACCTTATATTTAATCGTATCATTTTTATAATAATCATAATTTAGATAGAAAGAATTCTTTCTAATATTTCTATCAAAAATAAGCTTATTTTTTCCATTAACTTGTCTCAATATAGCATTAGTATGCTTTATTAAAAAACCATTTGTTAAAGCAAAGATGTATATTTCATTATTTGTTCGTTCTGTACGCAAGAACTCCATCAATTTATCTCTAAATTTTTCTATACATTTTTCTTTTTTATTTTCTTTTTCTTCACTTTCAAAAAGTGATTTAGGTTGTTTTTTTTCGAATCCTTCACCACATAATTCATCTAATTCCCATTTCGTATCTATTGCCTTTTCTAATCCTTTTATATGTTTTGTGATAAAAAAAAGTGCATAAAGATTACTACTATCTGCTTGTAATCTATAACTAGCCGTATAATATTTTTCATCACATAAAAATGCTTTTTCTATATGTGCAATATATTCTTGTGGTGATGTTGCATTATATTCCAAACCAAATTCTGTCATAAATCTTCGTAGGGGAATATAAGACGGATTTTCTTTATCATTTTGTGTTGGCTTTAAAAAACGATACATCAAATGAATTGGCAAGAAAATTAGTATTTCACTTTTTCCAGCTTCCATAATATTAACTATATCATTTTTATAAATATCTTTATATCCATGTGGATCTATGAAGACTAAATGATTTTCATTTTTTTTACTTTTTTTAATCTTATCGAGTACAGAAGAAAATATATCTTTTGAATCTAAATTAAATACTGAAAATGTACATTTATTATTACAATGTTTTTCAATATAATTTTTAGCAATATTAACTCGTTTTTTATCACCATCATTAATCAATAAATTTATTGGTTTGTCTCTATTCTTCCAATGTATTTTTAATTGTTTTTTAATACATTCCATCGCAACAACAGGGCTACCCTTACTGCCATCTCCATCATAAATACCTACACCACAAAAAATATCATATATATTAATAGCTTTTACATATTGTGCATTTATCAATACGGTTAAATAAAGATTTAAATATTTTTCATAAAATGCCACTTTTTCTTTGGAATGCTCTTCTAAATAATTTTTTTCACCTTGTTTCAAAGTTGCCATTTTTAACCTTTTTTAACCAATCCTAGCACAATTTTAAACAATAACTTAAAAATATGTCAAATTGCCATATTTTTGATAATTCGAAAGGTTAGAAAGCTGAGATACAGTTTGCACACTATTGCATCTATTTTTATACTGCTATTGGCTATCTTAGAAAGAAAATCAGACTTATAGACTTCGTACGATTTAAGCGACATTTGAGTGTCTATGTTTTGTAGATGGTTTCTAAGTACGGAGTTTTGAAAAAGTGTCATTCTTGCATCCCTTGTTTAGTAAAAGATTATAGCTAGTTTCATTTTAGTGGTGGATAAATGCCCTGAGGAAATGCCTTTAAGTGCCCCCTACATGTATTGTGATATTTGTCCATATGTGATATGAAAATTGGTATTCAAATTTAATCTTGACGGTGGATAAATCCACCCTACGCGTATTAAAATATTCATTGTCTCCCGCGTAGGGTGGGATTTCCCACCTAAGATGATGATGTGAAGAGACTATATAAATTTACCCTAACGGAACATTAATCACTATTTAGATAAAATAATCACCATTATAATATTAGGTAACACATACAATGATAAAAAGTATCCTCAAAGTTTTCGGCACTCAAAATGACAAAATCATTAAAAGCTATCTCAAGAAAGTCCAACCCATCAATGCACTTGAAAGTAAATATGAAGCTATGGATGATGACACACTTAAAGCTGCATTTGAAACCCTCAAATCTTCTGTAAGAAATGAAGAAAAATCGGTAGATGATGTACTTACTGACTCTTTTGCTATCACCAGAGAAGCAGCGAAGCGTACACTGGGTATGCGCCATTATGATGTACAGATGATTGGGGGGATGGTACTCAACGATGGGAACATCGCGGAGATGAAAACCGGTGAAGGTAAAACACTTGTTGCAACCCTTGCTGTAGTACTCAATGCCATGAAAGGCAAAGGCGTTCATGTCGTTACGGTCAATGACTACTTAGCCAGCAGAGACAGTGAAGAGATGCGTCCACTCTATGAGTTTTTAGGGTACACAGTAGGGTCTATCACGGCAGATGTTGATAATGATATGAACAGAAAAGCACAATATGATGCCGACATTACCTATGGTACCAACAACGAATATGGTTTTGACTACCTCCGTGACAATATGAAAGTACGTGCAGAAGAAAAGGTACAACGTGAGCATCATTATGCCATCGTCGATGAAGTGGATTCTATCCTCATCGATGAAGCAAGAACGCCACTAATTATATCTGGACCTACACAACGCGACCATAATCACTATGCAAAAGCCAATGACATTGCCAAACAGATGCAACGTGGTGAAAAAGTAGAAACCAAAGCGGGTGAGCCAGAGCAAACCACAGGTGATTTTATCGTTGATGAGAAAAACAGAACCATCGTTATGACAGAAGATGGACTCCAAAAAGCCCAAGACCTTTTTGAAGTAGAAAACCTTTATTCTTTAGAAAATGCTGCACTTTCTCACCATTTAGATCAAGCACTTAAAGCACACTATATTTTTGAAAAAGATGTTGACTATGTGGTACAAAACAATGAAATTATCATCGTTGATGAATTTACAGGAAGACTGAGTGAAGGACGCAGATACTCAGAAGGACTACACCAAGCCCTCGAAGCCAAAGAAGGCGTTGAGATACAAGAAGAGTCACAAACACTTGCTGAGATTACCTACCAAAACTACTTTAGACTCTATGAAAAACTCGCAGGTATGACAGGTACAGCACAAACCGAAGCCACAGAGTTTGCACAAATATATAACCTAGATGTTATCTCTATCCCTACCAATCTTCCTATCGCCAGAGATGACAAAAATGACTTGATATACAATACTGAGCGTGAAAAAATGGATGCTGTTGTAAGACGCGTGAAAGAACTCCATGCCAAAGGGCAACCTGTTCTCATAGGTACCGCGTCCATCGAGAAATCAGAAATGATAGATGAGAGACTTAAAAAAGAAAAAATCCCTCACAACATGCTCAATGCCAAAAACCACGCACAAGAAGCAGAGATTATTATGGATGCAGGACAAAAAGGTGCTGTGACCGTCGCAACCAATATGGCAGGACGTGGGGTTGACATCAAAATAGACGATGAAGTAAGAGCACTTGGTGGGCTCATGATACTTGGTACAGAAAGACACGAGAGTAGACGTATAGACAACCAACTTCGTGGACGTTCCGGTCGTCAAGGTGATCCAGGAGAATCTCAATTTTTCCTAAGTCTTGACGATAACTTGCTTCGTATCTTTGGTGGGGACAAAATTAGAAACATCATGAATCGTCTTGGAGTAGAAGATGGTGAATACATTGATTCTAAAATTGTGACACGCTCCGTTGAAAAAGCACAGAAAAAAGTAGAAAACCAACACTATGAGTCAAGAAAACATATCTTGGAGTATGATGATGTTGCCAACCACCAACGTAAGGCTATTTATGCTTTTAGAAATCAATTATTGGACTCTGAATTTGATATAGATGCAAAAATCAAAGAGAACCGTGAAGAATACATTGCACATCTTCTAGCGCTTGCTGAGATTTATGAAGGTATGCCTACAGAAGATTATGATGTGGATAAACTCGCAGCGCTCATAAAAGAAGAGTTACACATAGAGGTAAATCCAGCAGAGTTCAAAGGAAAAGAAGCAGAAGAGATGACTACGATGATACGTGATATGATGGAAAACCTTTATGAAGCAAAAATGTCTCAACTTGACCCTGAACAACGTCAAGAGATAGAACGTATCTTATACCTCCAGGTACTTGACCCACAATGGAGAGACCACCTTTATGAAATGGATGTACTCAAAACTGGTATCGGGCTTCGTGGATATAACCAAAAAGACCCACTTACTGAGTATAAACAAGATTCATATAAACTCTTTACCGAACTCATTAGCCGTATTAAACTCGAAGCAGTAAAAGTACTTCACCTTGTACAATTTGACTTTACTTCCCAAGAGGAAGAAGCAGCAGCTATCGAACAAATTAAAGAAGAATTAGAAAGTGATATTGCAGATGCGTCACTCAATCAATCTTATGAAGAAGGTACTGTAGCAGAAGACTCTAGTAAACGTAAACCTATTACCGCAGAAAAGAAACCAAAAAGAAATGAGCCATGTCCTTGTGGTTCTGGTAAAAAATACAAAAACTGTTGTGGACAAAGTGGCCCTAAAAAAGGACTATTGGCATAATGGCAAAAACCATTACTTCGCCTAATAAAAAGTTTATTAGGCGTATCATCAAACACTATTTGAAATATGACAAAGAGAATCCTTTTATCTTTATCTCCGCGATATTAGCCTTTTTGGGTATCGCTGCGGGAGTCATGGTGTTGATGTTGGCAATGGGGATTATGAATGGTACACAAGAAGAGTTTACTAAAAAGCTCTTTGTGATGAACTACCCTCTTACTGTTCTGCCTATAGAAGAAGATGCTGTAAATGACGAACTTATTAAAACCCTTATCCAGAAGTTTCCTCATCTTCAATTTTCTCCTTACTACACGACACAAGTCATTTCTAAAAATGATGGCGCCGTACAAGGTTCTTTACTCTATGGCGTAGACTATGAAAAAGAAGCACAAATCAATGACATTTTTAAAAAAGCCAAAGGTGACTCAAACAGTAAATTTAGAGTAGTCATTGGAGAAGGTCTCTCTTTTGAGATGAATGCACCCAAAGGAGATAAAGTCACACTTTATTTCTCCGAACAACAAGCCATAGGTTTTGGGACGATGCCTCTTCAAAAACGTTTTATAGTAGATGGTGTATTTAAGTCTGGGCTGAAAGCCTATGATAAAGCTATTATGTATACCAGCCTTGAAGCTTTTGAAAAGCTTCTTAAGCGTAAAGTTGGAAAGTATGATGGTCTACACATTTACACGAAAAAACCACTTGATGATATAGATGCTATTAAAGCAATCTTACCAGATAATGTTGCCATAGAGGGTTGGTGGCAACAAAATGGTAATTTCTTCTCTGCCATGGAGATGGAGAAAAAGGCACTCTTTTTGGTACTATTACTTATTATACTTGTTGCTTCACTCAATATCATTTCATCCTTACTTATGACTGTCATGAGCAGGAGAAGCGAAATCGCTCTTATGCGTACACTAGGAGCAACCAAAAAAGAGATAAGATCAATATTCTTTCAATTGGGTGTGGTGATCGGATCGGCAGGTATTGTTGCAGGTACAGCATTGGGAGGTTTGGGTATATGGATACTCACAACCTTTGACATCATCTCGATGCCTGCAGATGTCTATGGTACATCAAGATTGCCTGTCGATTTAACACTAAGTGATTTTAGCTTCATACTTATAGGTACAACCATTATCATCTTGCTATCAGCCCTTTATCCAGCAAAAAAAGCTTCTCAAACAGACCCTTTAACTGTATTAAGAAATGAGTAATTTGACAATTTTGTGACATTTACATCTTATAATTTCATATAAATTATGAGCAAAGGAATGTGCATGCAACAAAAACAATACAAACACTCAATTAAAAAAATACGCATGGAACTCAAAATTGTTACCAATGAAGAAAAAAAAGCTATGCTACGTGAAGAACTTCAAAAATTAAAAGAAGCGCTGAAACAAGAAAAGATAGCTTCCTAATTACTTACTTAAAAATATCCAACATATCATTCCCTTTATCAAAAGCATCAAAGATAGAGGGCCCTCTTTCATCTTTATCGTCAAATATATTGAAAGGTGAATCATCAAACATTTCAAACATACCGTTATATATTTTAGAACTTTTATACATAACTCCAGACATAAACTCTGTCGATTCTCCTGTACGTTTAAACCCTCTGTAAAAGCTTGTTCCTGTTTCTTTAACATCACCTAGTACAGTATCGCCTAATATAGTTGAACCAAATACTTTTTTCTCTTTTTTCTTGTTAAGTCCAAAAACAGAAGGGAGTCCTAGACTTTCACCCTTTTCAAGGTCAATCATGTCTGCTATATCACCCATGATACCCCCATCAAAATAAGAATTGTCTTTTTTGACTTTTTCTAAACCTGTTACCTCTTTCACCGCAGTAACAGCATCTCCTATCAAAGAACTCTTTTTTGTAGGTTTTGTATCTTTTATACCTATAGTATCTTTTGCACTGTCTATCATATCATCCAGTATAGATGTTTCTTTCATTTTATCTTTTTTGAGACCAACACTCTCTTTTGCCGTATCTACCATAGTGTCAAGCATAGATTTTTTGCTATGCTCTGGACCACCCTCGGTAACACTGAGCGTACCAACAGTTGTTACTTCAGGCTTGACCTTAAGCTTATCATCACTAAGTGTTGATTCCACTATATCCCCAACACTATCCATGAACCCTGCATAAGAAAAAATACTCAAGCAGACAGATAGTAAAATAATTTTTTTCATAAGACTCTCCATTTCTCATTTATTATACAACAAATGACTATTTATTTATAATATGTGTAGGAGATTCGAGCGTTCTTTTGATAATTTGAAGCGGTAATGACAGTATATCTTGTGCTGCAGATGTATTTACTTTTGGTTTACTAAGACTTCCTGTTATTTTAAGTCCTACTGTCATACTTTTATCTTTCCCCATCAGTATATATCCAAGTAACGGTAGATTCCCCACAAACTTACCTAACTCACGGGCTGTCTGAATCGCCAGTTTCATATTTATCGTCTTATTCTTAAGATTGAGTTCACCCTTACCTACTATGGTTGCTGAACGTCCTTTGATATAGACCGAATCAAAAATAACCTTATCTCCTATCATTCTATACTCTACTACACCCTCATCAACTTTAAAACCTTTTTCTGAAAACCCAGGGTTACTCAATGTTGCCAAGGCAGGGATGGTATTTAGTAGTGCCAAAGTATTGTTATATGCTTTAAAATCACTCATTATACCTCCCTCTACTATGATTTGTCCTTTCATCATTCTGTCTGGGTTACCTGATTGTTTTAAGGTATATCTTCCTTTTTTTAATCCCTTGAATCCTATGAGAGGATGTAACATTTTATCTTTAATACGCAGTGCTTTTAACGAAAATATCTTTCCTTTTTTAGAAAACTTAACGATATCCTCATCTAAACTTCCCAATGCTTTAATGTTGCCTTTAGGTGATATCTCTATATCATAACTATCAGTCAGCAGTGTATATTTGTTGTAACGTATCTTAGAGTTACTACCCAGAATAACCAATTTTTTACTTTTACCACTATGTTGTACTGCTTCTTTCCTGGCATCTAAAAATTTCTTCAAATCAATGTTGAGGTTTTTCAGTTTAATGCGTGATTTTGTTGCATTATAATACAAGCGCTTCCCAAAAGCATAAAAGAGCAACTCTGCCTTACTCACCTTCCCACTTATAGGTACAGTTGTATAACAAAGATTATTTTTCCCATATAAAAAACAGGCTTTTCTTCGTAATTCGCCTTTAAAAGTATAGCTTTCCCCTTGTTTTAAAACATCAATATTCCCTCCATCTATGTCTAAATCAATATTTTTCAAATACGGTTTTATTTTTTCAATCTTCTCCACTTCAATATGTAAATCTTTTGTTTTATTTGTAATCTTTAACGCTAAAGAAGGTATGTCGATACGTAAGTTTTTATTATAATCCAAAGTCAGTGGTAACTTTTTGTTTTTAAGTACAATAAACTTCTTTTTATCTCCTATACTTATCTGTTTGGCATCTAAGCTCAAACTTGCATGTTTCTTTTTAAGATTGATTTTTCCTTTAAGGTGTCCTTCATACCAACTCTCTTTAATATGCACATTGTCTAGGCTAACGATTCCTTTTTCATAGTATCCCTTACCCCCTAGCACAGGTAATTTGGTTTTTCCTATTTCAACAGTACCTTTTTTTAATGTTACGGAGACTTTAATACCCTCTTTATCTTGATTGTTAAATTTGACTTGTCCTTTTTGAAGAGGCAATTTCACTTGCTGGTACCATACATCCCCTTGTTTAAAATCTGCATTTACATACACTTTACTCTTTTTTTTCTTTGCGTAGCTACCCAAAGGTATATCCATTTTCAAATCTACATTGACAGGCTTGCCTTTATGCTTTACAGGTATATCAAGATGATATGACTTCAATATTTTTTGCAATTCATTATCGATAGGTGTTAACATATGTAAGTCTAACTTGAGTAATGTTTGTTTCTCACCAAGCCCAGTGATAGCAATTTTAGAACCTTTTAAAGATCTTTTTTTATAGACAGGGTCTTTCAAATCAAAATAGAGTGCTTTATTTTTATACGTCAGTTTAAAACTTTTAGCCAATATCGGTTCTAAACTCTTTTGATAATAAATCTTTACTCCATCAAAAAGTATATCACCTTCTAAAGTATCAAAATCTATTTTGAACCCATTTTTAGTGATGTACCCTCGTCCTGTAAGGCTATTAAGTAGATATTTTTGTGCTTGTACCTTACCAACTATCCAAGACTTTACACCTTCCTTTAGTGCAAAAGTATGAATGAGTGTCTTTAAGTCTGTAAACTCTGTACTTGTTATTTTAAAAGAAACAACATCATCTTGCTTATTGGCGATAAAACTTCCTTTGATGTTATAGGCATCAAAATCACCTTCTGTACTTAAGGTATTATATTTTAAATCATAACTCAAGTTTCCCTTGAGTTTTATATTGTTTTTCTTGAGATATAACATAGAAACATTTGCCGTTAATGTTTGCCCTGCCCTATGAATATTACCAGCAATTTCATAGTCATCACTGGTAATATACAAGATGTCATCTGTAAAAATGATATTGATATGATTATCTTCAAATGTAACATTTTTTAAATCGATAGTGTCAAAAAAAGTGAAAAGATATTTTATAGTGTCAAATGTTTTATCTACATTTTCAAAAGAGGGTTTGTCTTTACTTTTAGGGATAAGTATCTTATCTGTTTTAAGAGTGAGTTTTTTATCCAGTTTGAGGTATAATCCTTCAACTTTATAGTGACCTAAAACTAAAGAATCGGTTTCTATACCTACCTTAAGCCAAAAAAAGAGAGCAATGAATAGCATAATAAAAAATATCAATGTATTTCGCAACAGTACATGGATAGCATGGGCAGAGAACATTGCACTGGCTTTTATCATTTCGCTTACCTTTTATACTATCTTACCTGTCAATACGCACTTTTCTGCAGAAAAAAAGCTCTCCATCCCCAAAGGTGCTACAGCTAAAAGTATTATATCACAGCTACATACAAGTGGCTATGATGTCGGCTTTATTGATGCACTTATTCTCTCCAAGATGGGTAATATTGGCATGGGAGAGGTTAGATTTACAGCACCTACACTCAATCGTATTGATTTTTTACATCAACTGACACAAGCAAAGATTCCTCTATTTAAAATTACGCTTATACCAGGAGAAACCAAAGAGATATTTTTAGACCAGGTTGCAGACAAACTTGACATCAATACAAGTAAACTTTTACAAGCATACAAAACCTATGCCAAGTACCCTGAAGCAGCTATATCTGCAGATACCTATCTTGTACCTAAAAAAATGAATGAAAAAAAACTTATGAAATTTTTATTGGCAAGTTCGGAACGTAAGTATAAACAATTAGCCACAAAAGCATATGGTGAATACAATCAAACAAAATGGCAAAAAATACTTACCATTGCTTCTATCATCCAAAAAGAAGCTGCCAATACTAAAGAGATGCCTCTTGTCGCTTCTGTCATCTATAATAGACTCAAAAAAAAGATGCGTTTACAAATGGATGGGACACTGAATTATGGAAAATATTCTCATGTTAAAGTCACACATGAACGTATTAAAACTGATTTTAGTTCTTTTAACACCTACAAACATAAAGGTTTGCCTGACTCCCCCATAGGTTCTGTAGGTACCTATGCCATTAAAGCAGCCATACATCCAGCACAAACAAACTATCTTTACTTCATGCGTAATAAAAAAGGCGTACATGACTTTAGCGATACTTTTCAAAAGCACCGTAAAAACATTAAAAAAGTTCAAAATAAATAAATTTCTCTCTAACCACAGGGTATTGTACCCTACAACAACACCTTCAAATCATTTAAATCAAATAGTAACAAATTTTCATCTTGCAATCCCAGCAACTCTTTTGAAAATCCAGACTTAGAGAAGAGCGCGTAGGTGTCTACTTTGATGCCTGACTCCGCCGCTTTTTGTTTGAGTTTTGTCAGTTCATTTTTACAGACAGTTCTATCTTTATATTTACATTCACCCAAGATGATTTTTTTACTTTTAGTCACAGCCAAAATATCAAATTCACTATAGATATTCCAGTAAGAGCCTGAAGAGAGGATGGTTTCTTTAGCATCATAATGTTGTATAAGCAAGTCATTACAAAGTTGTTCATAGACCAAAGAGCGTAAACGTTCATAGTGTTTCTCAAAATTCTCTAAAAACTTTCCACCCTTTCCTAAAGCCAGATCTTTTCTATAATACGTCACAAAACCAAACCAAAAACGCATAAAGGGTTGTGTGAAACGCAGTTTGTCCTGTATGCGGTAAGCCCGTTGATCTTTGGGTAATTTATGTTTGGGGTGCGTACGCAAAGGAGACTCTCTGGAATACTCCACTTTTAATATACCTAACGAAACCAACTCATCAACCACATTCTCCCCCGCACTCTCAGAAATTTTTGCCTTTCTCAGTACGGAATAGAGTTTACCATCTCCACGTGCTACTGCTACAAGCAGTTCACGGTAAGGTGTTTCAAGCAGATAAGAAGGAGAAACGAGGTTTTGAAAGGTTGCAAAGTTCTCAACAAAATGAGACTGCACCATAGAAAAAACATCATCAAAATAATCTAAATCAGCCTCTTCCCCCATACCGCCTAAAATAGAAAAATATTCAACAGCCTGTTCTAACTCAAGATATGAAAAATGCTGGTAAAACTTTTGAAATAATGCTTTGATGAATTCCCTTTTTTATCTATTAGCATAATCGTATCATGTTTTTATTTGCTATCATCTAAAATTTTTATAAAACTATGCTATGATTAATTATTAATCATTATGGAAGCAATATATGGAAACATTTTTCACCACATCAGAGAAAATTCAACATATCATCAAAAGTTTTAACCTGACCAAAACGCTTTTTGTCTCTTCAATCATCATAGGGGAGCCTCACATAGGTAAGAAGTCTCTTGCACGTTATCTATTCCCCGATGCACCCATCGTATCAGGAGAAGATCTCGAAGCAGTCACGCTGGCACTTGAAAATTATGATGAACTCATTATCACAGACTTTGA
>CAZQOC010000022.1:0-13172 GCA_964594745.1 uncultured Sulfurovum sp. | reverse complement strand
GCAAAATGTATTTGGTTCTGTAACTGGTTATATCTATGAAGATGTAAATGAAAATACAGAAAAGGATACAGATGAAATTGGTAAAGCTGGCGTAGTAGTTACACTTACAGATGAAAATGGGAAAGAGTACACCACTACAACAGATGCTACTGGTAAATATACGTTTGATAAAGTACTCAAAGGTACAGTAACTATTACAGTAACTGAAGATGGTCTTCCTAGTGATGCAACACTATATAGTACGAATAATCCTCAAACATTAACTGTTGAAGCAGGAAAAGACAATGATGCTAAAAATGTTGGATACACATTACCTGCACCACTAGACACAGATGGAGATGGTGTACCAGATGTTACAGATATAGATGATGACAATGATGGTATATTAGATGTAAACGAAGGAAATGGTCAAGTTGATACTGATGGTGATGGTATCGTTGATAGTTTAGACCTTGACAGTGATAATGACACAATTCCAGATAATGTAGAAGCACAATCAACAGATGACTATACAGCACCTGTAGGTACAGATACAGATAACGATGGCTTAGATGATGCCTATGATGCAGATAATGGCGGTACTCCTGTAACTAACCCAAATACAGATAATGACGGTGTTGTTGATGCATTAGACTTAGACAGCGACAATGATGGTATTTTTGACATTGTTGAAGTGGGTCAACCAGATACAGATAATAATGGACTCACAGATAACTCTGTAGGTGACAATGGGCTAGATAATACAGTTGAAGCAGAAGATTCTTATGCAGATATCAATGGTAATATTGATAATCCATCAGCACTGCAAAACACACAAAACCCAGATACAGATGAGGTAGATTATCGTGACGATTCCTTACCAGTTACAACAGGTTCTGCACATGGAGTCATACTTGTTGATGGTGTGGGTCAAGGCAATGTAACTATTTATGTTACAAATGCTGCAGGTGATGTAAACTTAACATTGGTTACAAATGATGATGGAACATATAGTGTAGATAGTCTACCATTTGGAGATACCACATTTACAGTAGATGTTAGTACTTTACCTTTTGGTGTTGAACAAAACCAGGGAGAAGATCCTACTACTATTAATATCGTTGCTGGTGAAAATGATGCTGGCGTAGATAGCTACGAAATACTCTATGGTAAGACATGTGGAGCTGTTCTCATAGATACGAATGAAAACAATATGTATGATGACCAAGATACAGGTATTGAAGGTGTATCAGTAACAGTAACAGACTCAAAAGGATATGAAAGAGTAGATGTCACAGATGCAAATGGAGTTTGGTGTATTAAAGCACTTGCAGCAGGTGAAGCAAGTGCTAAAATAGATGAAAGCACTTTACCAACTAATGCTAAACAAGTATACGGAGTAGACCCTAATCCTATTAACGTCATTGCAGGCAAATATACAACAGGTAAAGCTGATGGTTTTATAATTGAAGAACCACTTACTTGTCCTAGTGGATTTGAAGCACTTGAGATGACAGTCTTTACCTCAGGAAGAAACACATCCGATAACCTACAAACAGTATTGGATATAGACATTCCAAAAAGTGCAAAAAGTGCATTTGGTATTGAATTTAAGAATGTTATAACTAGTGATAAAAATGATAATATTCAACCATATGAACAGTTTAAAATTGTTGCTATTAATCAGGGAAGACATGTTGTTTCAAGTACTACGTATACGACAGACATCAACAATGTAACGCATGAAGATGAGTCAAGTGACTTAGGTTTCATTCCGTTAAATAATAGTGTAACGAGTTTAATTTTGGTACATAGAGCTGACCCAGAATTTGGAGACGATATTGCTGAGGGGAATTCTGTAACATTTAAAGGCTTATGTTACAAAGTCAATAATCCTTAATTAATCATTGATGCAGAAGAGGAAAGTCCTTTTCTGTATCAATTTTCTACTACAAGTTCTCTACAATGAAATACTTCTCAAGGAATATATTTTCCTGAAACTCAAAGTAAATAATATATCGTAAACTGAAAACTCTTAGTTTAGTTTTAATTCACAAAAACACTTCTGTATTCGTACACTAAATCTCTACCGAGTCTTCTTCTGTTTCTATCTCACTATCACTGATTTCTTCATTAGGTTCATGAATAGTTTCTTTATTTTCAGTCTCTTTTTGAAAAAGCTTAAATAGGTCAGCAAGTGTGTCATGCATATCACAACGATCAACAATCATATCAATAAGCCCATGTTCCAATAAAAACTCTGAACGTTGGAAACCTTCTGGTAAATCTACACCAACGGTCTGTTTTATAACCCTTTGTCCTGCAAAACCAATAAGTGCTCCTGGTTCTGCCATGATAATGTCACCTAACATCGCAAATGACGCCGAAACACCACCCATGGTAGGGTCAGTTAAGATGGAGACAAAAGGCAGTCCTTTTTGGTGTAGTCTGTTAAGAGCTGCTGATGTCTTAGACATTTGAAGCAGTGAGTAGGTACTCTCTTGCATTCTAGCACCCCCCGATGCAGATACAATAATAAACCCACACTCTTTTTCTATGGCTCTTGTGATACTACGAACAATTTTCTCACCTTCAACACTTCCAAGACTTCCACCCATAAAAGAGAAGTCAAATACGGCTATCTCAACTGGGTTACCACCTATAGTACAACTTCCACTCATGACAGAGGATGTTTTACCTGTTTTAGCTTTGGCTTCTTCAAGACGTTTTTTATATGATTTTTTATCTGAAAATTTAAGAGGATCTATTGGGGTTAAGTTGTCATCCATTTCAACAAAAGATTCTTCATCTATAATAGAGGCTATACGTTTTTCAGCACTTATTCGAAAATGATGGTTACATTTGGGACAAACATTTTGTTTTGCTTCTACTTCTTTGTAGTACATGAGTGAAGTACACTTAGGACACTTTATCCATTGGTTAGGTGTTTCTTGTTTTGTCTCTTCTTTTTTAAATAAATTTCCAAACATAGAGTCTCCTGTATTTCTATAATTCTTTTATAAGTTTTTCTATTTTACGCGCAATAGATTGTTCTTTTGATACTATAACATAATCCTCTTCAACAATCACTTCAAGCCCTTCACAAAGTGCCAATCCTGCTGCAAAATCATAAATACGAAACGTTCCCATATACAGTACATAATTCACCGAACGTGCATAAGCTAAAGAAAGTGCTATAGCCCCAGGTGCTCTAAATTTGAGTTTTTCCTGATCTAAAAGTGCAACCAACTTAGGGTTAGCATAGGCTTTTTCAAAGAGTCCTACTTCTGCATGGGGTGCAGTATATGGGTCATGAAAATTCGAAGAGAAAAGTTTACCTTGTTGTATACCATCGGCAATAGTTGTAAAAAATATATCAGAATTTCCAAGGTTACAGACGATAGCTGCATCCAATAGCCCTTCAGCATTTATCTTAGCTACAGAGGTACCATAAAAAGGAAAAAGAGAGAGGGCATTGGCTGAACCGTCTATGGGATCGATGATGATTTTAGATTCACCTTCACCGATGATGCCTGACTCTTCAGACTCTATCTGCCCAAAAGAACCTAAATACTTCACAAAGATAGCCTCTGCCATCAAATCAAGCCCAGAACTGACATCACCACCTGCACCTACTTGGGTCTTTTCAAACCAAGAAGCATCAAAACCATCTTGGATGGCTGACTTTATCTCTTCATTGGCTTTAATGCAGGCTTGTATAAAATCAGTCATGCCCCTTTATTCGCCTTTTTTATCTGCTGCTATCGTTGGCTTCACACCACGTGGGGCTACCATCCAGAACTTACGAATCTCTGTTCTGAAGTTTTCTAAGATATGTGTGGCTCTTTTTGAACCTGTTTTTGCTACATAGTCTTTAAGTAGTGCTTTAAGTTCAAACATCTCTGTATCCCACTCATCAGTGTCGATGCGTAGTGCTTCAACAAGTTCAGGGTTTACTTTTTCATAGAAGTTACCCTCTACATCATAGACAAATGCTTTACCTCCTGTCATACCTGCACCGAAGTTCACCCCAGTTTTACCAAGAATCACAGCAACACCACCCGTCATGTATTCACATGGGTGATCTCCTGTACCTTCTACCACGGTTGTCGCACCTGAGTTACGCACAGCAAAACGCTCACCTACTTGACCATGCACGTAGAGTGTTCCACCTGTAGCACCATAGAGACAAGTGTTTCCACCAAGTGCAAAGTCACTTCCAGCTTTATCTGAAGTAATCACGATTTGACCACCGTTCATACCCTTACCGATGTAGTCATTTCCTGCACCTCCTACATTGATGTTAATTCCTTTAGACATAAATGCTCCCAATGACTGACCAGTAATCCCTTTGACATTGAGCGTAATCGTTCCATCAGGAAGTCCTGCATTGCCGTAAAGTGCTGCTATCTCACCTGAAATACGCGTAGCAAAAGATCTGTTCAGGTTTGAAATCTCTTTATTGAGTACGATTGGTGTAGATGGATCTTTAATCGTTGGCATTAACTCTTTCAGTATCTCCTGTTCATACTCATTTTGATCATATGGTTCATTAAATGGTACTTGACAAGTATTGTCACCTTCAAGTTTGTAAAGCAACTCTTCAAAGTTAAACTTCTTGGCAAATTCATCATCAATGACTTCAAGTAACTCATTTTTACCCACTATCTCTTCAAGTGATTTGTACCCAAGCTCTGCAAGGATTTCTCTTACCTCTGTAGCGATGAGCGTAAAGTAATTCACTACTTTTTGGACATTACCAGTAAAACGTTTACGTAGATGCTCATCTTGTGTTGCAACACCCACACCACAGGTATTTAAGTGACATACTCTAAGCATAATACACCCTACAAGTACCAACGCACCTGTACCAAAGGCATACTCTTCTGCACCCAAAATAGCAGCTTTAACAACATCAAGTCCCGTTTTGAGTCCACCATCTGTCTCAATAGTAACTTGTCCTCTTAAGTTGTTGGCTTTAAGTGCATTATGCGCTTCTATAAGCCCAAGTTCCCAAGGGTTACCCGCAAATCTGATAGACCCGATAGGTGCTGCACCCGTACCACCATCTGCCCCAGAGATAATAATCTTATCTGCATAGGCTTTTGCTACACCTGCTGCAATCGTTCCAACACCAGCAGTAGATACTAGTTTGACGGCTACTCTTGCATTTGGATTGATTTGTTTCAAATCAAAAATAAGTTGTGCCAAATCCTCAATAGAGTAGATGTCATGGTGTGGAGGAGGTGAAATCAGTGTTACCCCAGGTTTTGTAAATCTAAGCTCAGCAATCAAAGGAGAGACTTTAGATCCTGGAAGTTGTCCACCCTCACCTGGTTTTGCTCCCTGTGCTACTTTAATCTGAAGTTCTGTAGCAGATCTTAAATACTCTGGTGTCACACCAAAACGTCCTGAAGCCACTTGCTTAATGCTAGAGTTTTTCTCAGTGCCGTAACGTGCAGGATCTTCTCCACCTTCACCAGAGTTTGACTTTCCACCTATTGTGTTCATCGCTGTTGCCAGTGTTTCATGTGCCTCTTGTGAGATAGACCCCATAGACATTGCAGCTGTTGAGAAGCGTTTAAATATTTCACTAAGTGGCTCAACTTCATCAATCTTGATAGAAGCTCTGTCACTTTTGAGGTTATAAAAATCACGGATAAACTTTTTATCACGTTTATTTACAAGATGCATCACATCTTTATAGTCTTCCCAGCTTCCACTCTCGGCTGCTTTTTGGATAGCAGAGATCGTAGGACGAGAGAAATCATGGAACTCTTCACCACGTCTATATTTGTAGAATCCACCTTTATAGAGTGAATTTTTCTTACCAGCAAATGCTGTCGTAAAGGCACGTTGATGTGCTGTATTTAAACGTACATCAATATCTTCATATCCAAGTCCGGGTAGGAGTCCTTTGGTTCCTGAAAAACAGTCATTGACTATCTCTTCACTAAGCCCTATGACATCAAAGAGTCTGGAGTTTCTGTATGAAGAGATAGTAGAGATACCCATCTTGGACATAATTTTCATCAGTCCTGCACCCATGGCACGTCTAAAGCGTTTGAGTGTTGCTTGCATCTCTTCTGTCGTTTCAGTGTTTTCTTTTTCCAACTCTTCTACCGTAAAGTAAAGAAGATATGGGAAGATAGCTGCTGCACCAAAACCTATCATAGTAGCTGCTGAGTGTGGATCAAACACTTCACCCGTTGCGGCTACGATACTACTTAGATGTCTCAAATCATGAGCTAACAACTCTTGACTTAAATGTCCCACAGCCATAAGCATAGGAATCACTTTTGTATGTTCATCTAAATTTCTGTCATCTAAGATGATTGTTCTTATACCATTATCTCTTACATCCGTAATGATTTTAGTAATAAGTGCATCGAGACTTCCTTTAAGGTCAGTCGCATAGGTCGTGTCATACTTCCCTACTTTATAACTTGGGTCATACTTCTCATTTTCAGGATTACCAAACTCTTGAAGTAGGCAGAACTTCTGCGCAGACATTACTGGAAGCACCGTTTTCAGACGTTTTGCATGCTCCTCACCATCGGCAAGTATATTTTGCTGTTCACCAAACCCAGTGTTGAGACTCATCACTGTTTTTTCACGGATAGGATCTATGGGTGGGTTGGTAACCTGTGCAAACTTCTGTTTGAAGAAGTCTGTAAAATTACGCTGTTGTGTAGAAAATGCTGCGATGGGTGTATCGTCACCCATCGCACCTGTAGTCTCTTTACCTTCGGCAATCATCGGTCTGATGATTTCTCTTAAAACTTCTGATGTATAGTTAAAATAACGCTGTTTTGCTCTCATGTCACCATACGCTGTGTCACAAGATTCTACTTTAGTATCAGGTACAAACTCCTGGAGGTAAGACATATGTTTACCTAGCCATGTATCATAAGGGTGCATGACTTTAAGATGATCATCAATGTCAGATGTTTTAAGGACTTTTCCTTCTTGAAGGTCTATCCCCATCATCTCACCTGACTGTAATCTTCCACGTTCTACTATCTCTTCTTCAGGTACTTCAAGTACACCATACTCAGAAGAAATCAATAGCCTGTTATCTGTTGTTTTGATGTACTTAGAAGGTCTGAGTCCATTTCTGTCTATCACACAGCCGATGTACCGACCATCTGTCATACTCACTGCTGCTGGGCCATCCCATGGTTCAAAACAGGTACTTACATACTCATAAAAAGCTCTAAGGTCTGAGTCCATATGTGGTGCATTATGCCATGGCGCAGGGATGAGTGAGCGTGCGGCTTTAAAGAAATCTACACCATTAATGCGTAAAAACTCCATAAAGTTATCTAGGCTTGCAGAGTCAGACATACCTTTTTGGATGACATTTCTTAATCTGTCCATCTCTTCATTTGTAAAGACATCAGACTTTACGGCTGCCATTTTGGCTACTGCATTAAAACGGTTGGCAGTGACTGAGTTTATCTCACCATTGTGGGCGATCATTCTAAAGGGCTGTGCAAGTTTCCACTGTGGCAAGGTATTGGTAGAGAAACGTTGGTGGAAAAGACAAAAAGAGATTTCAAACTCTGGGTTTGCCAAATCTTTATAGAACTCTTTGATATGCGTCGGCATCACAAGCCCTTTGTATGACACTACTGATGTTGAGAATGATGGGATGTAAAAAGTCTCATCATGCATCAATGCTGCTTCTATTTCTTTACGTGAAAGATAGACCAATGCTTCAAAACGATTGGCAGCATCTTCAGTCGCTGGCGCTACAAACACTTGTTTCATGGTTGGAAGTGAAGCAAGTGCCTGAACGCCAAGTGCATTGGTATCCACAGGTACTGTACGTGTATAGAGTACTCTAAGTCCATTGTTTTCACACACTTTAGTAATGACCTCAAAGTCTGTAGACTTGTTGGAAAACACCATCGCTACAGCATACGCCTCGGGGAGTGTTACACCGTTTTGTTGTGCATCTTTGGCAAAAAATGACTTCGGAAGAGAAAGCAAAAGTCCTGAACCATCTCCAGTTTTACCATCTGCGGCTATAGCCCCTCTGTGCATCATACGAGAGAGTGAAGTAATGGCATCTTCCAAGTTTTTGTGTGAAGGTACATTGTCGATAGAAGCCAAAAGACCAAACCCACAGTTGTCCTTAAATGAAGTAAATAAATCTTGCATATTGCAACCTTAAAATAAATATCTAAGCATCATATAGTGCTTGTAAATGGGGTGGATTATAGCCAAAATGATGTTAAGATTTGTTTAAGCGATGTACGCCCACGTAGCGCGTACTTAGATGTTTAACATCCTTTTGACTATAATTAGACAAAACAAAAGGAGTCATCATCAAAGGGTTCATACTTTCTGTCAAAAAAGCCAAAAATGAAGACTCTATTGCCACTGTGTTGACAGCTACCGAAGTAAAAACGTACTACCGTTTTTTTGGCGCTCGTCACTCCATACTTCAGCTGGGTAACCTGGTAGACTTTGAAGTAGAAGGTGAAGATGGACGTTTTATGCCACGCCTTCGTTCACTCTCACAAATGAGTTTTCCATGGCTTTTTGATAAAAACAAACTCCTCATGTGGCATAACTTCATCAAGAAGTTTGAGCCACATCTGCGTGATGCCCAAGAGCTAGATTCTTTTTATTATGACTTACTTTTAGAAGCGGCAAAAAAGTGGGACAAGCAAAACCCTAAACGTATAGTCTGTGAAAGTTACATTGCCCTACTAGACTATGAAGGCAGACTCTACCCCGAAGAAAATTGCTTTATCTGCGAACAACGCATAGAAGATGACATAGCCCTCATGCAGGCCTTTCGACCTGCGCATCCTACCTGCATATATGCACCTGCACTCCCCACCAAGAAAGTACTAGACTTTTTTCAAACTAAGAAAACGGTATTTTTTGAAGACCATGAGGTTGAGTACCTCTATGATGTAGTGATGAAAGGACTATAAATTATACTATGGCAAAAAAGACTTACGCCTTTTTTACAAACTCCTGTTTGAGTTTAATTTGACCAATACCTGGAACCTTACAGTCGATGTTATGCCCATCATTACCTTCTACAAGACGGATCGTTTTAATCTTGGTACCTACTTTGATGCCGTCACTGCTTCCTTTGACCTTAAGGTCTTTAATAACCGTAACACTGTCACCATCAGCTAAGATGTTTCCGTTGGCATCTTTTACAACTAGACCTGCCTCAGCTTCTTCTGATGCTCCAGCTTCATCTTTATTCCACTCATATCCACACATAGGACAGATATAAAGATTTCCCTCCTCATAGGTATATTCGCTGTCACATTTTGGACAATTTGGTATGTTTTCCATCGTTTTCCTTTATTTTATTTCTTATGGCGTATTTTACTCTTTTTGTTTTAAAAACGTATATGCTACTCAGCCATCTTCATACGGGCAAGCAGTCCTGCTGTCGTTGTATAGCCCACATCAGTAGATTGCAGTTTCCCTTTGGCATTATAGATAAAGTCTGTAGGATAAGCACTCACTTTAAATTGTCCTGCAAGTAGCCCTTGCGGGTCTTCTACTACCCTAAAAGAGACCCCTTCTTTTTTCATTTTCGCTTTAATATTTTCTGTACTGCCTGACTGTACAGCTACAGTGAGCACTTCATATTTCTCAGAGACATTTTGTACATTGGCAGCCTCCAAACTACACACATGACACCATGTTGCCCAAAAATGTATGAGCAAAGGTTTTCCTTTTTGTGGGGTATAGGTCGTGCCGTCTATCAGTTCAAATGTTTGGGTTGGAAGTATATTACTCTCTAAGTTTGGTTTACGCACATAGCTTATTATATTACTTAATATAAACACAGCTACTGCACCTATTGCCATCTCTTTAAGTATCTTTTTGGCATTCCACTTTTTCATCATATTTTTAACCTTTTCATTGTGTGTTCTAACTGACTAACATAACTACTACCATACAGAGCCACATGCACAAGCAATGGGTATATCTGATAGATGGGCACTTTCACCGTGTAGAAATCTTCACTCAAAGTATGTACTTGTGTATACTCCCTAAAGAAAGTATCTCCAAAAGTATCAAAAAGTAAAATAAAAGCCAACTCCATCTCTCTGTCAGCAAAATATATAGCAGGATCAATGAGGGTTGCACCTTTAATATTAAATAGTATGTTACCATTCCATAGGTCTCCATGCAACAAAGAGGGAGTAATATTAGCCATATCAATACGCTTATACAAATCCCTACACAACACTTCTAGCCTAGTAACCATCTCTTTATTTATCTGTCCTTTGTCATAACAGACATGTGCCATAGGCATGATACGCATCTGCGCTAAAAACAGACACCAGTTGTATTGGGTTTGCTCGTTCTTTTGCAAAAAAGGACCTATGGTGGTGTCATAATAATAGCCATACATTCTACTCTCATTTGTCACAGAGTGTAGTGATAAAAGTATCTTGGCAGCTTCTATCTCTTGGGTACACTTGGCTTGTTTTGATGTTTCCACATATTCCATGAGTAGGTGTGTCTCAGACACGGCATAGACCTTGGGTACTGCGATATTATATTTATTAATATCTTTTAGCATATTGGCTTCTATTTGAAGTCTATTAGATGGTTCTGAGGTTTTTAAGATATAGTTTTTTTCTGTACTTCTCACCTTATACATATTGCCTATTTGACCGTTAGTAAAAAAATCTATAGAGAGTATATCTTGATGGATAGACTCAGAAAGTTGTATACGCAATTGCTCCATCTACCCTATATCCAACCCATCCCAAAATTCATCATAATCGAGGTTTGTCATGGAAGCATCTTCCTCTATGCCTTTTTCTATGAGCTTTTTTTGTTCATTTTCAAAGTAAAGTTCCAGTGCCTCTTCAATGATGACATTGACATCTTTGTTGAGTATCTCAGAGAAACCTAAAAGGTCATCAATGGTGCTTTGTTTGAAGTTTAGTTTTATTGTATCTTTCATGGTGCTATTTTAACATAATATTGCTACACTAACATCATGGAACTTACAGATAAAAATTATACTAACATCATTAAAAATAACGAAGCCCCTGTCTTTGTAGACTTCTACTCACCTACGTGTGGGCCATGCCAAATGCTTATGCAGCTCATAGACGAAAGGCTCGAAGCCTATGGAGAAGAAAATGGTATCACTGTCGCCAAGTGTGACGTGAGCCGTAATCCAAAGCTTGCAGAGGCGTTTAAAGTGCAGTCAGTGCCTTTTACCATCGTTGTCATGCCCAACGAAAAGCTAAAATACCCAGAACTTGGACTCAAAAACGAAACCTACTACTTTGAACTCATAGACAAACTTGCAGGCAAAGGCTCTTTCTTTTCTCGCTTATTTACCTAAAATATGTGAGACTATTCTGTAACCATGGTTCAGTGCGATAGCGATGCTCCCACCCGAAGCAAAAGCGATGTCTCCTGCAAGGTAAAGCCCTTTTACTTCACTCTCATAGTTCTCATCAAAGATAGGCTCTCCACGCTCATCGAGTGTAAAACCACAGGCTTTTAAAAAATCTTTAGGTGTTGTTCCACCGATGGCATAGACTATTCTGTCATAGACTTCATGGGTGCCATCGGCATAGTTCACCTGTATCTTCCCGTCTAAGCTCTCAATATTTTCTATGTCAACACCGAGTTTCAGTGCTACACGCTCATCTTCTACGTACTGATAGATCATCTCCTGATTGATTGGATTTGGTCTGCTAAGGTCACTGCGTCTGTAGGTGAGTGTTACTTCATTGGTATCGCTCAAATCACAGGCATACTCTATAGCTGAGTCCCCACCACCGACTACAAGTACATTCTCACCGTTACCACACTTGTCAAGGTTATAGCCTACAAGTGGGCGCAACGATGGTGGTATCTTGTAGCTTGGTTTGTTCGGTTTACCCATGCGCCCAATAGAGACGATGACATGTGTACTTTTGTACACACCATCGCTGGTCTCTACTGTAAACACATCACCCTCTTTGGTGACCTTCTGGACTTCACAGTTAAACCTGCTGTCTATGCTTTCAGCATCAAGGAGTTTATCAAAGTAGTTCAGCGTGCTCTCTTTGGTACCGTCTTCAAACCCTACATTCCCTTCAAGTTCCACTGCCTGACCTTGCCAGTCTTTGTCTACACGCTTTTTATCTTTGTAGAACTTACGTATGGTATGTGAATGGTTTTCAGTTTTTTCTATGAGCAGTACCTTTTCAAGCCCAAGCTCTTTTGCCTCTACCACAGCCCCTATCCCACCAGGGCCACCACCAACAATGACCAAATCATAAACTGTTTGCATGACATTTCCTTTTTTTTGATACTACTATTGTAGCACTTTTTCAACCTCTTTTAGTCAAAGAGTGTGATTAAAATATGATGTAGTATGAAAATTGAATGGGAGGTCACATTTTGTAGGATGTTGTGCCCTGCCCAGCGGAAATGCCCTTGGAGTGCACAACACCAAAGGTTTGAAGATTATAAAAATGCAGATTGTTGGTGTTGTCATGGGACAACATCCTACGCCATTTTATTTATATTGGGACGGTATAATCAAATTGAAGTATCCGTCAACACATGTAACATAGTAATGAGAAAGGATTTTTTATGGCAATGTTCGTAACTTTACTCTCATTATATATTTTTGTTTTACCTATAGTTCTAATATATTATATCTATATATCTTGGAAGAGAGAAAAGAAAAGATTGTCTCTTTTTTTAATTTCTGTTTTATTCTTCCTTTACGCACCCATTGTTTGTGATTTAGGATGTAATATGTGTGGTCTAACAGAAGAGTATGCGCATAATAAAGTCATAAAAGATTTAAAATCCAAAAAATTAAATATCAATAAACTTGAATATCTTGGACACACTGGATCATGTAGTTATTCTTATACCTATCTTGATAAAAACAATACTATAGATTATGTTATATTAAGTACGTGGTTACATGGTGTCAAATTGAATTTATATAAACACAATCAAAAACCTTTTACTCCCCAAACAAATAAATCAAATCAGGAAACAAAACAATAAGTAAATAACTGATTACAATTTATCATTTTCTAAAGGCTCTCTATCAGCTACTGTATCTAATATACTCAAAGCATGTTCTCTTGAACCCCTCTTCGCTCTTTCTTCCAAATAGTCAACTGTTTTTAGCGTAGCAATTTTTTCTGCCAATGCATTGACTATAAATTGGT
>CAZQOC010000021.1:0-13269 GCA_964594745.1 uncultured Sulfurovum sp. | reverse complement strand
CACTTGCCTTGCCAAGGATGGAACGAGATTTACGTCAGGAAGCATCAGACAACATCATCTCTGCTATTCAATTTACCCAGCATATGGCACTTATGGACAATGTCATTGACAACTGGAGTAAGAATAGAAACAAGTGGCAGCAGAAGTTCTGGCGTTTTGGAAAAGAAGGGTGTAGCGATAATGGGATATTTTACTATGTAGGGTCAGACAAAGACATGGGAGGCAGTGCTGGAAATCCAGGAAATATCGATGTGAGTAGAGGAGAGGCAGCCTTAGACCCCAGTAACAGTATGGTCATGATGGGACAAAACAATCAACCTTGTGCGAGTGACCTCTCCCAGCAGGTATTTGCTGGCATTGGTGCTGCTTCACCCAATATCTTCTTAACCAAGAAATATGGCATTAAAGAGAATAATGCAAAACTTGTAGCACAGTGTCCAGGCAATACTTTATCTATAGGCTTTGATTATATGGGACGGCCACACAGAGGCTTTGAAAGTTCCACGACTCCTGATTATTCAACCATAATGGAGCAAGATTGTAATTTGACTTTTGAATTTGAAGACGGGTCGCCTGATCTTATTATCACCATAGAAAAAGAGACGGGGCGTGCTTATCAGGCAAATTGATTTTCTCTGTATAAAATGGCTTAAAGTAATGCAAAATTTACATACTTTGAGATATGATAAAAATAATTAATTTCCTAAGGTGAAGAATGAATTTCAAAAAAAGTATTTTAGCCAGTATTGCATTGGCATTTTTGTTTGTGGGTTGTGCAAGTACTACAGATGATGTAGAAGAGTTCAATAAGCCAGCGTTGTATTGGTATAAGAAGATTGGTAAAAGTATCAGTGATAACAATATGGATAAAGCTGATGCTTATTATATCTCACTCAAAAGTGAACATATGCGCTCACCGCTTATGCCAACAGCGATTATGATGTTGGCACATGCCCATATGAATAATGAGAAATATTTATTGGCAAACTACTATTTAGATGAGTACAATAAACGCTACGGAGAAAGTGATAAGCGTGAATATACTGACTTTATGAAACTCAAAGCATCTTTTCTGGGTGTGAAAGATGTGTATAAAGATCAAAAATTAATCATGGATAGTATTGCTAAAGCAAAAACGTACATTTACCGATACCCAGGATCTGATTATGCACCATTGGTAAATACCCTACTTATTAGACTGCATATGAGCCAATATTTATTGAATGAAAATATTGCAGCACTGTATGATCGTACAGGTAAACCAAAAGCGGCAAAAATATATAGAGATAAGAATATAGGCTCTGTGGTAGAAATGACAGATATTACAGCTCCTGAAAAAGGGATTATCGGTAAGATATTTGATTAAAAGCTTTTGCTTTTGATTGAATACACTCTGTAATTAAAAATTAAAAATTAAAAATTAAAATCTGCGTTTATACTTTTTTCAAACCTTTCTAATTTTTACTTGTTACTTTTTAATTTAAAGGATTTTTATGCAACTTAGTGATTATGATGCATTCCCCACCACGTTACCTGTTGTCGTAGAAGACGAACTTTTTCTTTATCCATTTATGATAAGTCCTATTTTTTTGACTGACCAAAAAGATATTGATGCAGCTACAGATGCTATGGAAAATAACTCTTTACTGTTTGTTACATCTTCCAAAGAGGGAAGCGAAGGCAAAAGAGACTTTGATGCGATGTATAACGTTGGTGTTGTAGGCTCTATTATGCGTAAAGTACATATACCAGATGGTAGGGTCAAGATACTCTTTCAGGGGCTTGCACGTGGGAAGATTGTTGAAGCCCAAGAGGGAGATTTTAATCGAGCACTCATTGATATTGTGCAAGTAGATAGCTACAATAAACTCAAAGCAGAAGCGCTTATGGGTATTTTACGAGATAAAATTAAAAACTTATCAGCCTTAAACAGTACTTTCCCTGCTGATTTGGTACGAACCATAGAAGAAAATGATGAGCCTCATCGTATTGCAGACCTTGTCTCTTCAATGTTAAAACTTGATAAAGATGTGGCATATGCGTTGTATGTTGAATCTAATATTGAAAAGAGATTATTGGCTCTTATTGATGTGGTGACTTCAGAAATAGAAGCAGCAAAAGTACAACGTGAAATACGCACCAAGGTACATACCAAAATAGAACAAACGAATAAAGAGTACTTTTTAAAAGAACAACTTAAAGAGATACAGCAAGAACTGGGTATGGATACACAACGTGAAGAGGAGATAGCAAATTTTAGAGAAAAAATAGCTGCACTCAAACCACACATGCAAGAGGATGCTTTTAAGGAAATCAGTAAACAACTTGACCGTTTTGCCCGTATGCATCCTGAAAGTGCTGATGCAAATGTACTTCAAAGTTATTTGGAATGGGTATTGGATCTTCCTTTTGGAAAACTGACAAAAAAGAATTTGAGTATATCAAAAGTTTCTGCAGAACTTGATAAAGATCACTATTCACTCGAAAAGCCCAAAGAACGTATTGTAGAGTTTTTTTCTGTACGTGAATTGGCTGAGCTTAGAGGCATCAAACAAAAAGAGACGAGTGGGGCAATACTGTGTTTTGCGGGACCTCCAGGGGTAGGTAAGACGTCACTGGCAAACTCCATTGCCACTGCATTAGGCAGACCTTTGGTGCGTATTGCGTTAGGTGGTTTAGAAGACGTTAATGAGTTAAGAGGACATAGAAGAACGTATGTGGGAGCAATGCCAGGTCGTTTGGTACAGGGACTTATAGAAGCTAAGCATATGGATCCTGTGATTGTTTTAGATGAGATAGATAAAGTAGGGCGTAGTATGAGAGGTGACCCCAC
Source organism: uncultured Sulfurovum sp. (assembly GCA_964594745.1). GTDB lineage: Bacteria > Campylobacterota > Campylobacteria > Campylobacterales > Sulfurovaceae > Sulfurovum. The sequence continues at coordinate 10,436 of CAZQOC010000021.1, read as the reverse complement.
TGCAGCACTTTTAGAGATACTTGACCCCGAACAAAACAGTAAATATAGAGACTATTATTTGAATTTTAATATGGATTTGAGTAAAGCTATTTTTATCGCTACAGCCAATGATGTAGGTCGTATCCCTGCACCTTTACGTGACAGAATGGAGTTTATAGGTTTAAACTCCTATACCCCTAAAGAAAAGTTTGAAATTGCTAAACGATATTTAATTCCTCAAGAACTAAAAAAACATGCTTTAAAACGTAGAGAATTTAGTATCTCAAATAAAGCTTTAAAGCTCTTGATCGATGAATATACAAGAGAAGCAGGTGTACGGAATTTGCGACGTCGTATCGCTGGGCTCATGCGTAAAAGTGCAAGACGACTTCTAGAAGATAAAACCAAAGACATAGTGACGATTAGTAAAAAGAATTTGGAGAAGTTTACAGATAAGAAAGTATTTGAAATTTCAACTGTACATGCTCATCCACAAGTTGGTGTGGTAAATGGGCTGGCATGGACCGCCGTTGGGGGTGATGTATTGACTATTGAAGCTATTAAGATAAAAGGAAAAGGTACCTTACAATTTACTGGAAGCCTTGGCGATGTGATGAAAGAATCCGTACGTATAGCGCATTCTGTGGTTAAGATTCTTATTGATGAAGGTAAGTTAGCTATTGCTCCATCTACTATTCCCCATAGTGCAAAAGAGAGAGAAGAACGTATTACTGTAGATGCTAGTGAAGTTTATAAGCGGTATGATTTGCATATTCATGTTCCTGAAGGGGCGACACCAAAAGATGGTCCAAGTGCGGGTATTGCTATGGTATCTGCTATTGCATCTATCTTAAGTGGAGAAAAAATAAATAATAAAGTAGCGATGACAGGAGAAGTGACATTAACGGGCAAAGTTTTACCTATTGGTGGGCTCAAAGAGAAGCTTATTGCTGCGTATAAAGCAGGGGTTACTAAAGCACTCATACCAGTTAAAAATGTTGAACGTGATTTGGAAGATATCCCAGATGAAGTCAAAAATAATATTAACATTGTAGGAGTGTCTACTGTTGAAGATGTTTTAAACGAAGTATTTGTAAAATAATGTGACAAGTCCTAAAGGACTATGTCAAATTCTCTAAGACCATTGAGATATTTTACTAAAAAGGTCATCTTCTTTGATAGGTTTTCTAATGAAGTCATTGGCACCATTGTCAAATACTTCTGTTTTACGTGTGTCATCTGTAGAGAGGACAATGACAGGAACATGTGAATTTGCCATATCTGATCTATATATCTTTAAAAACTCAACACCATCAACAATAGGCATCATAATATCTAGTAAGATAAGATTAATATTTGAATCTTTTTTTAATTTGTCTAATGCATCAGAACCATTCTCTGCTTCTTGAATATCAATAACATTTGAATGCTTTTTCAAAAGTGTTTGCAATAATTTTCTGTTAATAAAGTCATCATCAACTATGAGTACTTTTAATGCCATTTAGTTTATCCTCTCTGCTTACGAATGAGATTTTCTATCTCTTCTTTAGATTTTCTTGTCGTGATTATATCAAGATTATTATGTAGTTGACTGATGTTTTTTGTAAGTAAGTCAGCATCCGCAAAGACAATATCATAGTTATCTGAAGCTAATTTACTTTCAAAGTTTTCTAAAGATTCTAAAGATTCATAAGGGTATCCTAGATTTTCTATTACTTTGACAAGGACTCTTCTCTCAAGTAAGAATTTTTTAGCAATTAAAATCTTCTTTGCTGATTCTTCGGTAGCTTTTTCTTCTAGGGCAATAGGCACATCGTCTTGTTCTAACTCTAAAGTGATACTCTCATCTAGAGTATTCGTATTATCTTTTATCTCTTCAGTGACTACTTCTTTTTCTTTTATTATAGGTTTTGGACTTACTTCTTTTTCTTCTACTATCGGTTTTGCTTTAGGCGTATTTGGATTAGCATCTGAAACTTCAAGATTTGATTTATGAGATAAAAATTTATTGAGTATATAAAGCAATTCGGCTGTTTCAATAGGCTTCGTAATATACTCATCCATTCCTTCACTTAAGAAGCGTTCTCTGTCTCCTTTGAGTGCGTTTGCAGTCAATGCTACGATTGGTATATGAGGAATTTCTTCATCTTCTTCATAATCAAGTATTTCATGGGTTGCTTCAATACCATCCATGACAGGCATTTGGATATCCATAAACAGAAGGTCATAGTCATTTGCACGGCGTTTTTTGAAAGATTCCAGTCCATTGTTTGCAAGATCAACTGTGATACCATGTTCTTCTAAGATGCGTTTAATCAATTTTTGGTTAATGATATTGTCTTCTGTAACAAGTACTTTTGCATTAAATTTCGTAGCATGGCTTGGAAGAGCTTCTTCGACAAGTTGTGGTGCTGATGCTGCATTGTTAAGTAATACCGTTTTTAATTTACTTAGTGTTAGTGGTTTATAGATTACATTGTCTTGGTTAATATTTAGTTCTTCTATGGTTGGACGGCTTGTAACATTGGCAATAACAATTAGTTTTGATTTATCCATATTTCTAATAGCATCTAAGATATTTTGCTTTGCTTTATCTATATCTATCCAGAAGTTCTTACATATATTGCTATCAACAAGTTCCTTAAGTGCCCCGACAGATTCGAAATGTTTCACTGATGGACCAAAATATTTAAAGTACTCTTCTAGATAATTGTCTAATTTTGTTGGAATATCCTGTTCATACTTCCCTAGCGTCATATCATTAAATGCATGAATATAGTTTACTTCATTTGAAATAATCTCTTCAAGTGGTAAAGAGAAAAAGAATGTTGTACCCTGATCTTTTGCACTTTCAAGTTTAAGTTCTCCACCCATCAGTTCAACAAATTGACTTGAGATGGTTAAACCTAGACCTGTTCCTCCATATTTTCTGGTGACAGAAACATCAGCTTGTGAAAAGGCTTCAAAGATACGAGACTGCTGATCTTTGGTCATACCAATACCGTTGTCTTGTACGGAGAAAGTAATTTTAGGATTTAAATCACCCTCTTCATGTGTTTTTTTAATGGTAAGATTAATTTCTCCTCCATAACTTGTAAATTTAATGGCATTAGATAGAAGATTAATAAGAATTTCTTTAATTTTTGTAGGATCACCTTTAAGTTTTGTTGCAATTGTGGGATCCATATAGTAATTTAAATCAATATTTTTCTCTGCTGCCCCAACAGCATAGGTTTCAGCAGCAGATTCAAATTCTTCTGCTGCATCAAAAACAATGTTTTCAATTTCAATTTTATTACTTTCAATTTTTGAGAGGTCAAGAATATTATTGATAATACTTAGTAGATTTTCTGAACTTTTATCAATAATAGATAGGAATTCATCTTGTTCTGCTGTCAAATCAGTACTTCTTAGAATTTCAGTAAATCCAACGATACCATTGAGTGGTGTACGAATCTCGTGAGACATGTTGGCTAAGAAGAGTGATTTTGCTTCATTGGCTTGTAGTGCAGTCAGTTTATCATCCTTGGCTGTTTCAACCAGTGTTTCAAGGAATTTATAGGCTTCTTTTGTTCCTTCATGGGTATCAAGTTCAATATTTTCAATACCAGCTGTATCTGAACTTAGGTATTGATCACTGTTTTTCATTTCGTCTACAGCTTTGTTCAGTACATCTTCAAGTTCCTGAATGTTTCTTGTAATATCTCTAGTAGTTGTAAATCCTAAATAAGCAAGAATAAAACTCAACAACCAGATAGCAGCGGCAATCGCAAGTAGTAGTACTTGTTTTTGAAGATAGATATCACTTTTTTTCCATAGAGCATTGGAAACGATGAGTTCTGCTTTAGACAGAAGTGATATTTTTTGTGTTTGTAATGCAAACCAATCCATAGCTTCTTCTGCATAATCTCCGTTATCCACATCTGTTTGAATGGCAGATGATGTTTCTGCAAGTTCTGTTAACATATTTGCATTTTTTGGGTTTGCAAATAGTCCAGTGAGTTGTTGACGAAGTGTAGTGTTTGTAACCTGATTTGCATCAAATATATTGGCTTTTGTCTTATAAGCACCCCACAAGGAAATTTCATCAAATGTCATAGAGGCTTTTTTTGTCATATAATATGCAATAAAACCTCTTTCAAGCCCTGTATTCTCTTTAGCAATATAGAGTTGAGAAAGTGTAGAAACCAATGAAGAGATTTCAGTGTTGAGTGCAAAATGGTTAATCTGTAAGAGATTATCTAGTATCGGAGTAGTAAGTGTTTTTACATATCCATCAAAAAATACTTTTTTAAAGTTTGCATGACTGGCATCTACTTCTTTACGTATTGTGGGAAGTTTTTCAATATTACCTAAAAAGTGTTGATATTGTGCAGTATTGATACTACTGCTTTCTCCTAATATGTCAAGTAACGCAGGAATATAACTCGTCTCTTTAATTTGTAGTGAACCCTTCGTTGCATTTAGTGTATTGTCTGTGTTTATACGTTGTTGTTTAAGTGAATTAAAAAATGCTTGTTGTTCACTTCCAATATACATCGCTGTGAGACCACGCTCTTTCCCCACCTCTGTGAGTACAGCAGAAAGTTTAGCATTATTGCTTAATACTGTTTTGAGAGCCTTTGCTTTTTCAAAATTTAGATAAGAAGTTATAAAGAAATAACTTGAAAGTATGATGAGGAGTGTAATCGGTACCAGTCCAATTAATTTAAGTCTATTACGTATAGTCATCGGTCATTTCCTTTATTTCGATAAGATATCAATTTGTTGTTCAAAAGCTAAAAACTGTCCCCAGTATTGCTTAATAAGTGCTTCTAGGTTACTACTGTCTTCGCAAAATTGTATTTCATACAGTGTGTCGGAAAGTGGGTTAATACGTAAATTACTAGAAGCCCCTTTAAGTAAGTGTCCTATTTTTTGAATGGTGTCTAAATCACCCTTTTCATACGCAGTTAACATCTTTTCAGTTTCTACATGTGCTTGCTCAATAAAGTCATGAACAAACTCTTCAATAAGTTCTACGGGTAAAGAGAGGTCATTGGCGGCTTCTTCAAGCTGAAAATCAAAATGTATAGGTTTGACATCACTAAGATCAATGGTTCCAAAACTTTCCTTACTCTTTTCCTCTGTTTTAAGTGGTTTATCTATAAGAATGAGATCCTCTTGTATGCTAGGCTCTACTGTATCGTGTGTTTCTTTGTTTTGTAAAGTATCTTTCTGTGTTGTAAATCTTGAGATAGTTGCATAAAAAGATTCGATGGCTTGTTTGCTATTATCGGGAGAAAGTGTGGCAAGATTTGCCATAATATCATTGACCGAAGGAAGTTGTAGTACATCTGCTAGTTGGGTTAACGTATTGATAGCAGAAGAACGTTGCTCTGTTTGTGTACTTTGAAGATCAGATTCTAGTGAAATAGCTGTATCGATATACTCATTTAAAAAAGTTGTATAGTCTTCGTTTGAAATTCCAATACTTTGACTGACTTGGTCTAAATCGATGACTATAGGTGTTGTGTCTAGCAGTTGAGGATGACTCTCCTTTGAAATAAGTGGTTCTTCTGTTTGGGGTGTTTGTATCGTATCTAATGTAATTTCTTCAATAGTATCTACAGGTTCTTTTGGAATAGTTAAATCAAAAAGTTCATTTTCTTCATTGTGCGTAAAAGGTTCTTCTTGGTTATCTAAAGGGGATATTTCTTTTAAAGTATTTGTATCTGTTTCTTTGTCTTCTTCAAGAGAAAGTGAATCTTTAATAAAAATTAAATCATCATCATTTTCTATTTTTATCTCGTTAATACTGTCATCTACTTTTTCTTCAGGTAAAATGGAGTCTTCTTCTAAGAGAGTTTCTTCATTTAATGTAAATATAGAAGTATCTTCCACTTCCACTTCCACTTCCTCTTCTTCTGCGTTGTCTAAATGTACTAGAGTGAAGTTCCCCATTAGACTTGAGAGTGTAGAAGTCTGCATCTCAAAATTTATACTCTTCTCTTGTGTAACAATACTCATACTTGTTTCTGTAAGAGGCGTAAATCGTATCTGTTCTAATATGAGTTGTTTACTTAGTGCTTCTATGTTTTCTACATTGAGTATGTTCAATAGTAAGTCATCAGCAGCAATAATCTGATCGGTATGGTTTGTTATATAATACATTTGCTACATAGTCCCTTTCTTAATTATTTTTATTTTCTTGTTCCATCATTTGGGCATACAAAGAAGTAGTTTCTGCTATCTCTGTAGTGGATGCAGGTCGTCTTGCAGCTGTATATCCTATGATTTCCCCCTCTGCATATATAGGGCTGATATGGGAATATACCCAATAGTATCTTCCATCTTTACGTAAGTTTTTCACTATCCCCGTCCACTCTTTTCCAGATTGTATCGTTGTCCATAGTTCTTTAAAAGTAGCTTTAGGCATATCGGGATGTCTGACAATATTATGATTGAAGCCTATTAATTCATTTTTTGAATATCCTGCAATTTCACAAAATTTTCGATTGGCATAAGTAATGACACCTTGAAGATCAGTGGAACTGATAATTAAACCTTTTTCAAATGTGTACTCTTCATTCATAGGATTGGGTTTTTGCATTGTATTTCTTACCCTTGTGTATTGTGTTAAAAAGAAGTGTAGTACAAATCAACGAATTTTATCGTTTGCAACCTGGCAGTCTACATGAGACCCATGGTTTTCTGTCCTCACTTCACAATGAGTTTAGCCTTAACATTTATATAGTATTGATGCACATTGAACTTTTATAATTGTGATTCTTCAAATTATGAATGAACAATACCTAATACTAAAACTTTATAACAATTAAACTAAAAATAGCATGAATAAAAGAAGTTTTTAGTAAAAAATATTAAATTATGTATGATTATTCTTAATAATACGGGAAATCTTTTGATTGGTTACTTTTGCCAATTCTTCTGTAGTGGCATTTTCTATGGCTTCAAAAGTACCAAAATATTGAATCAGTTTTGCAACAGTAGCTTTACCGATACCCTTTTTATGAAGTAAAGAAATTTGGGTATCTTCTTTACGTTTTTTATTTTGATGATAGGTAATGGCATAGCGATGTGCTTCATCGCGTTGGCGTTGTAGCCAATGTAGGCGTTTATCATTGGCTTTTAGCTCAAAAAGTCCTTGGTTGGTATAGAGCATATCTTTGGCAGCACCTTTGGCACGATGGGCTTTGGCATCAAGTTTTTCCTTGGCTATGGCAATGACATCTAAGTTTACGTTTGCTTCTTGAAGTAATCTCACTGCAAGATTAAGATTGGCTTGTCCTCCATCTAATATCCATAAATCAGGTGCTGGCTCTTCTTGAAATTTAGCGATGCGTCTTAAGAGCATCTCTTTCATTTGTCCTACTTCATCTTTGGCGTTTAATTCATAACGTCTATAACCCTTTTTGTCCCATTTTCCTTCATCCCATACAACCATACCTCCTACAGTTGCAGCGCCCATCATGTGTGAGTTGTCAAAGGTTTCGATACGGTAGGGGATGACAGAGAGAGAAAACAGGTCTGCTATTTTTTGTTCTATGATAGTATCATCCATTTTGGTACGGAGTAATTCTTCACAGTTTTGTAGTGCGAGTGCTATGAGTTTGGCTTTACTGCCTCGTTGTGGCGTAAGGATTTCTATTTTTTTATCAAAACGATGAGAAAGTGTAGAAGCAACTTGAAACGTGTCTTCAAAATGATGTGCCGTTAAGATCTGTTTAGCGATATGGGGTGTATCTATGGTATAAAACTCCAACAGAGCTTGTTTGTATGCTTCATTTTCATCAAAAATATGTGTATGTCTAAAGTATGCATGAGAAGAAGAGATAATTTTTCCTCCTCGCATAAACATTTTAACGATAACTCCTCTCTCGTCACCATTTTGTATGGCAAAAATATCAAGGTCTAGTCCATTGGCTAAATCAATATTTGAAGAGATAGATAAAGAAGAGATTGCCTCTATAGAATCACGCATGGCAGCAGCCTCTTCATAGCGTTCTTGTATGGCAAGATTGGTCATTTTATCTTGCAGTGTTGTGATGAGATGTTTACGTTTAATGATGGATGTTTTGGCTTCATCTACGATATTTGCATAATTTTGAGGTGTGATTTTATGTTCACAAGGTGCAAGACATTTTTTAATCTGGTAGAAGAGACAAGCTTTACCTTCACGCAAACAGGATTTTTTTTGTACCAAAGGGTAGACTTCATAGAGCGCATCTAAAAGAGCCCGTCCACCTGTAGGAAAGGGACCGTAATAGGTAATATCTTTTCCTTTGATGACCTTTCTTGTGATTTCAAATCTTGGATAGTCTACAGATTCGTCGATATAAATGTAAGGATAGGTTTTATCATCACGTAGTAATATGTTGTATTTAGGTTTGAGTTGTTTAATGAGTGAGTTTTCAAGGATGAGTGCATCTTCTTCTGACTCAACTACAATATATTCTAGTTTTTCGGCTTCATGAAGCATCTTGATAATACGTGGACTTTGTGCAGGGTTAGGTTTAAAGTTTGGACTAAAACGCCAGTAGGACTTCACTCTGTTTTTGAGATTTTTGGCTTTGCCGACATAAAGGAGCTTTCCTCTTGCATCAAAATATTGATAGACTCCTGCTGATACAGGAAGTTCTTTGACTACTTGTTGCACGTAATGGACTCTTTTATTTTTTCAAATTTAGCGATGATTTCCATATCTTCACTTTGTATAGTAAACTCACTTGATGCCAGTTCATTATAATAAGGCACCGTAGAAATATCTACTTTTTCTTTCTCAACAGGGTAGTATTTACTATGAAAAATGACGACCTCTTTTGCTTGCATCATTTCACACTCCAAATCATGAGAAGAGAGCTGTGTTAATACACTTTTTAATAAATCTCTATTATAATTAAGTTCCATTTTAAAGCCAGGATGAGTGACTGCTATAAAAAGCGTGTCGTTCTTAATATAAATAAATGCGATTGCTTTTTGGTATTTTGCACCAAGAAGTCCTATATATTTTTTGTAGCAGACCTGTTGCTTTAAAAATTTAAATTGAGGCTTATTACGAAGATGAGACAAAATACTAGAAGCTTTTTTCATATTGTTATTGTATCATCACTTTGCTGTATGGTACTGGCAGGTTGTGGACACAAGACAAGTCCTGTTTATGTAGAAGATACAAAAAGTAGCGTTAAAAAATAAAAGGACTTTTTTGGATAAATATGATGTATTGATTATTGGGGCAGGTATCGCAGGGTTGTATGCTGCGATGAACCTTCCCAAAGAGAAAAAAGTCTTAGTTGTGTGTAAAGATATTCCTTGGGAATGTAATACCTTCTATGCCCAAGGAGGTATGGTTACGGCATTAAACGAAGAGGATATCCCTTTGCATGTAGAAGATACTATGGCAGCAGGTGCTTACCATAATAACTATGAAGCTGTCGAGATACTTTCGCGCACTTCACTTGCAACAACTGCAGATATTATTGATAGAGGTATGGAGTTTGATAAAGATGCGCAAGGCAACATTTTATTTACCAAAGAAGCTGCACACTCTGTAGAACGTATTATCCATGCAGGCGGGGATGCTACAGGTCGGTATATGCACTACTTTATGATGGTGCAAAACAAACATCAACTTCAGAAAAATACATTGGTCTATGATTTGCTCATTGAAAATGGACGCTGTTATGGGGTGAAGGCAACAGTCAATTATGAGCCTACAACGATTTATGCAGATGATGTTATCATAGCCTCTGGGGGCATAGGTTCATTGTATGAGTACAATACAAATTCTCGTACTGTTTCTGCTGATATTCATGGTATCTGTGTTGAAAAGGGCATTGAACTTGCCGACATGGAATTTATGCAGTTTCACCCAACTGTTTTTGTAGATACTCCGTATGCACGAAAGCTCTTACTCACAGAAGCATTACGAGGTGAGGGTGCGCATGTGGTAGATGATGAAGGCAGACGCTTTTTATTTGATTATGACGAACGTGGGGAGTTGGCATCTAGGGACATCGTTTCTCGAGGTATTTTTGACTACAAACGCAAAACAGGCAAACAGGCATATCTTGATTTCTCTATGTTTGATGAAGAGTGGTTTGAACACCGTTTCCCTAATATTACACGTACATTTGCGGCTATTGGCTATCACTTTCCACAAGATAAAGCTCCTATTTCACCGGCTTTTCACTATGCCAATGGAGGGATAAAGTGTGATACCAATGGGTGCATCCCTGGTATGGAAGGTCTGTATGTCATAGGCGAAGCAGCGCGCACAGGTGTACATGGTGCAAACCGCTTGGCATCTAACTCCCTGCTTGAAGGTGTGGTTTTTGCTAAGCGTGCCGTAGAACATCTTTTATCTAAAGGGCATCAGGCAGTTCAAACACCTAGTTTTGAGAAAGATTACGGTAATATTCTGCACAAAGAAAACGATAAAATCTATAAACAAAAAC
>CAZQOC010000020.1:0-13431 GCA_964594745.1 uncultured Sulfurovum sp. | reverse complement strand
ATTTGCCAAAGTACCATGGGTCGATGCCATTGTGAACATTGGTGGTGTGCCTAGAGAAGTAGCCCAAGACAGAGATGCAGGACTCGCTTATCTCAAAGAGCGTAACCTCAAAACAGATGAAAACTGGACACTGGGTTATGTGCAAGCTGAACTCTTTGATGAATTTGTAGAGGGTAAACTCATTAACCCTACTTTCATTACAGACTACCCAGTAGATATTTCTCCTTTGGCTAGAAGAAATGATGAAAATCCAGAGGTGACTGAAAGATTTGAACTTTTCATGGCAGGTAAAGAGATAGCCAATGGATTCTCAGAGCTTAATGACCCACTAGATCAATACGGAAGATTTAAGGGACAAGTTGATGCTAAAGAGGCTACAGGTGATGATGAAGCGATGCACATGGACACAGACTTTGTACGCGCACTGAGCTATGGTATGACACCCACAGCAGGTGAAGGTATCGGTATCGACAGACTTGTGATGATGCTGACGAATCAACACACCATCCGTGATGTACTCCTCTTTCCAGCCATGCGTCCAGAGGCCGTGCAGGAGATGCCAAAAGTCTCTGCTACAGATGTATGTAAAAAATGTGGGCATGATGTGATGGAAGAACTTAAACCTGCTAAAAAAGGTAAAGGATACTTTTGTTTAGATGTGGCAGCTTGTAAAGCGCGTGCTTCAGAGAGAACGTAGAACTATATAGTGAACCCCATAGGTTCACTATGCAAATTTAATGTAACCCTATCAAGGTAGGATTAAATTAAATTTGATATAAATACAACATTAAACCAAAAGGACACCTATGTCATACGAAATTGAAACCTTTGACCCAGAGATATTCGCTGCGATTGAAAATGAAAGAGAGAGACAAACAGATCATTTAGAGATGATTGCTTCTGAGAACTTTACTATTCCTGCTGTGATGGAAGCAATGGGTTCTGTGTTTACCAACAAATATGCTGAGGGATACCCATATAAACGTTACTATGGTGGATGTGAATTTGCAGATACTGTAGAACAACTGGCGATTGACAGAGCGTGTGAACTTTTTGACTGCAACTATGCAAATGTACAGCCTCACTCTGGAAGCCAAGCAAATGGTGCAGTCTATGCTGCACTTCTTAAAGCGGGAGAGAAAATCTTAGGTATGGATCTTTCGCATGGTGGGCACTTGACGCATGGTTCAAAGCCAAGTTTCTCTGGTAAAAACTACTCTTCTTTTACTTATGGTGTGGAGCTTGATGGTCGCATAAACTATGACAGAGTGATGGACATTGCTAAAATTGTCCAACCAAAAATCATCGTCTGTGGTGCTTCTGCCTATGCTAGAGAGATAGACTTTAAAAAGTTTAGAGAGATTGCTGATGAAGTCGGTGCCATTCTTTTTGCAGACATCGCGCACATTGCAGGACTTGTCTGTGCAGGTGAGCACCCTAGCCCATTCCCATATGCAGATGTAGTGACTACTACCACACACAAAACACTTGCAGGACCTCGTGGTGGTATGATTATGACAAACGATGAAGACATTGCTAAGAAAATCAACTCTGCTATCTTCCCAGGACTTCAAGGTGGACCACTTGTGCACGTCGTTGCAGCCAAAGCAGTAGGATTTAAACACAATCTTTCAGATGAGTGGAAAGTTTATGCGAAACAAGTCAAAGCCAATGCAACTAAACTGGCAGAAGTACTTGTAGCACGTGGGTATGACGTAGTATCAGGTGGTACAGACAATCACCTTGTGCTCGTAAGCTTCCTAAATAAAGATTTCTCAGGGAAAGATGCAGATGCAGCACTCGGTGCAGCTGGTATCACAGTGAACAAGAACACCGTTCCTGGTGAAACCAGAAGTCCATTTGTCACTTCTGGTGTACGTATCGGTTCTCCAGCACTGACTAGCCGTGGTATGAAAGAAAAAGAGTTTGAGATCATCGCTAACAAAATTGCCGATGTGCTTGACAATATCAACGATGCAGATTTACATGCTAAAATCAAAGATGAGATGAAAGAACTTGCTCAAAACTTTGTGATTTATGAAAAGTCAATCTATTAATCCTTGAAAGTCTTTGATCTAGAATTTGACATTGACCATTACTATATCAAACGCTCTGCGATTGTTGAAAAAATAACTTTCAACAATCGTACTTTTTACGCTAAATTTGAGCGCATTGAAGAACCCCTTACTCCTCTCATCTTAGAGCAACATTTACATAGAGAATATACTATTGCTGTACCTTTAGTTAAAGACGGTACAACTAACTATCTAGTCATTGAATACAAAGGTGAAGAACACCAAAGATTTCACCATCTTGTAAAACATTTATTTAAAACCATAGATCTCACCAATTACCATATCTATGAGGGAAAAAACGAGGAACGCTTACAAGTTTTCATTAGAGCAGATAACCTTTCTTTGGAAGAGGCAGATATTCAACTTCAAAAACTTTCAGATGCACTCAAAGAGAAAATGGTTAAAAAATGGAAGTGCCTACCTTCAACTTCTTTACCAAACGAATATAATATTATCACGCTTCCATACAAAAAACTTAATACATAGACAAATATTCTTCACTAAAAGAGATTGAGAATATAGGTAAATATGCTATAATCATCTTAAAATTAACTCTTGGAGATTTCCTACATGAATGACCATAACCTTGATGATCTTATCATCGACAATATTGACCCAAAGAATTCTAAAACCAAAAGCTTTTTAACCATTATTGCATTGGCTATTGTTGTACTGATTGTTGCGATTATACTGACTAAAATTATTCTCAAAGATCCTCATGCCAAACTTGCTGTAGAGGAAGAAAATAATGTAGAGTTAATTAGCCCTGAACTTACCTTGCAGAGTGTTACTAAAAAGGAACCTATAAAAGAGGAACCTAGCAAAGTAGAACCCCTAAAAAAAGAACTTACGCAGCATACAGACGAAAAAAAGAAACCTGTTACGGTTTCTCCTAAACAAACGACTAAGGTAAAACCTGCAACCGTAGCGATTACACAAGAGTTTTCACAAGAAGCCTCAAGCACTATGAAAAACGAACAAGAAGCAAAAATTGCTGCACAAAACAAAGTAGCAGAACTTAAGAAAGCTCAAGCTGCAAAAATAGCACAAGAGAAAAAAGCTGCACAGTTGAAAAAAGAGAAAGCACTTGAAGCAGAACATTTAGCCAAAATAAAAGCCGCCCAAGAAGCAAAAAAAGTAGTTCCTGCAACAAACAGCTATTTTATTCAAGTCGGTTCATTTACGCAGACACCAAGTAGTCGTTTCCTCTCTGTCATTAAAAACTCTGGTTTTAACTATCAAATTACACCAGCATCCAGTACAGGTACAAAAAAACTACTCATTGGTCCCTATCCTTCTAGAGCAGAAGTAGACACGGCATTGGTACGTGTAAGAGATCGCATTAATAAAAGTGCCTTTGTAGTTAAAAAGTAATCTGCATGCACAAAACCATACTTTTCGATCAACTTACCCCTGTAGCGCTTTATGGAAAAATCAAAGAGATTTTTCCAAATGAAATCACCATGCTTTTCGAATCTGTGGTGAATACCAGTGATGGAAACTTTTCATTTATTACCATTGGGGCACAAGAGCGTTTAAGCTATAAAGATAAAACAACTTCCTATACAGACAACACAGGACAAATAAACATAGTAGATGAAAACCCTTTTACCTTTTTAAAAACCTACTATAAAAATATCGATAAAGCGTCTTACAAAGCCAAGGCTTCAGAACTTGGTTTCTCTTTTGTCGATGGGTTTATAGGGTTCATCGCTTATGACATGGTTAAAGTATTTGAACCTACGCTGAATGAAAGTATGGATGATTTACTAGACCCCCTAGATACACCTGACTTGGATTTGGTTCGTCCCAAAATCATCATTGCCTACTCACATAAGTCAGCTAAGCTCACACTCATTCTAAACGATGAAGGTCTTGCTTTAGGCGTAGATGCCATAGAAGATGTTTTACACTCTTCTTGTACACCTATGCCCCTCAAAGCTGTCACACTCGAAGAAGAAGGTAGCTTTAGTATTGATGAGGCACGCTTTAAGGCTCTTGTAGATGAGTCGAAAGAAAATATACGTTCAGGTGATATATTTCAAATCCTCTTATCTAACAGATATACACAAAAAGGGAAGATAGACCCGCTAAGCTTCTACCGTGTTCTACGTTCTAAAAACCCTTCACCGTATCTATTTTTACTTGATTATGAAGATTTTTCCATCTGTGGTTCAAGCCCTGAGGTTATGGTACGTTTAACAGAAGGAGAGATACTCCTGCGTCCTATCGCGGGTACTCGCAAGCGTGGTAAAAATGCCTTAAGAGATAAAGAGCTCGAACAAGAGATGCTCGATGATCCTAAAGAATGTGCAGAGCATCTCATGCTCATAGACCTTGGGCGTAATGATGTCGGGCGTGTCGCACAAACTGGTACCGTCAAAGTGACAGATATGATGCGTGTAGAGAAGTACTCTCATGTCATGCACATGGTCTCAGATGTAGAAGCGCATATAAATAGTGACAAAGATATGTTTGATCTCTTTGCCGCTACCTTTACCGCAGGTACCATGACAGGGGCACCTAAAATTGAAGCCATGAAACTTATCGCTCAATATGAAGGGCTAAAACGTGGATTCTACTCAGGCTCTGTCGGGTATTTCTCTTTTAACGGGAATATGGACTCTGCCATCGCCATACGTACCTCACTCATCAAGCCTGACAGCATTACACTCCAAGCTGGTGCTGGTGTGGTTGCAGACTCTGTACCAGAACTAGAATACCTAGAAGTAAAAAATAAACTAGGAGCATTGCTGGCTACACTAAAAGAGATGGAAACCCTCTAACATGGCAAAAGAACTCTTTGCTATCTTTGGAAACCCCGTTTCGCACTCCAAATCCCCTCTGATGCATAACTTAGCCTTTCATGGACTAGGGTATGATGCCTGTTATACACGCTATTTACTAAAAGATGGGGATACTTTAAAAGAGACCTTTTTTGACTTACAATTAAAAGGTGTGAATGTCACCGTACCCCATAAAGAAGCAGCTTTTCATGCCTGTGATGTACTAGACCCTTTTGCACAAAAGATTGGTGTGGTCAACACCATTGTAGAACGTGAGGGAAAACTCTATGGCTACAACACTGATGCCCCTGGGTTTTTAAAAGCTATTTCTGAATTTACAGAGGTTAAGACCGTACTCTTTTTGGGTGCAGGTGGTACGGCACAGTCTACCTCTAGCATCTTGCGGGACGAAGGCTATGAAGTCACATTGCTTAACCGAAGTGAAGCACGTTTGGAAAAATACAAAGCTGATGGATTTCAAACCTATACTTTTGAAACTTTTGAAACTAAAGCATATGACCTTGTTATCAACATGACTTCGGCAGGATTAGAGGATGATTCACTCCCTGCTCCTAAAGAAATCTTAGCCCAAGTACTTCCTCAAGCTAAAGCCTGTGTGGATGTTATCTATGGTAAAGAGACCCCTTTTTTAAAGCTTGCCAAAAGTCATGACAAACCTACTAAAGATGGTTCAGATATGTTACTGTACCAAGGCATTATTGCTTTTGAACATTTTACAAATCATGTATATCATTTTAATGAAATTAAACCCATTATGCAAAAGGCTTTTCTCTTATGAAAAGCATGAAAACATAATAACGGGAAGCACAAAATGTCTAATTTTAAAAAAACACTACTCATTATTATGCTTATACTCACACTTATAGCCACGATTATTTGGTTTAATCTTCCCAAAATGACACCTTACTATATGCAATTAACCAAAGCACGTGTGGGATTAAATCTTGATATACAACCAAAATCGCAGCAAGATGCACACTTTGTGGGGTCTAAGCAATGTCAAGAGTGTCACAAAAAAAATTATGATGATTGGAAGGCTTCCATGCACTCCAAAATGATTCAAGATATCAAAAAAGATGGCAATGTTGTTGTGGCAGATTTCTCCCAATTGCCCCAAGATGCAGATTTTACACTTAAAGAGGCTGTCTATACCATTGGGAGTAAATTTAAACAACGCTATATGGTGCCTGCAACTATCAATGGTAAAGAAGACTATAGGTTAGGAAATTATCAGTGGAATACTCAAACGGGACAGTGGCAACATTTTACATCATACAAAGACTGGTATCATGCTTCTTACCCACATAATAATCATGAGATTCCTACCTCCAATACCTGTGATGGATGTCACTTCACAGGCTATATGGCTACAGGTCAACGTGTAGAGCGAGCTATCGCCTGTGAAAGTTGTCATGGTCCAGGAAGTAAGCATGTTGAAGATCCAGATAATCCTGTATTTAAAGCAAGTATCTCCGACCCCATACGTACCAATGAAGTCTGTCTGCAATGTCATATGAGAAATAGAGACAAGCGTATTGAAACCCAACATGCAACTGCAGCAGATTTATGGATGAATGCCAAAGATTATCCTGATGGATATGTACCAGGTAAGGCATTGGTAAACTACAAACTCCCTGCGCCTTTTGCTTTAGGAAAAGAAACAAAAGAATTTTGGGCAAATGGCTCGGCCAAAAAAAATAGAGCTCAAGGAAATGAGTATATCCATGATACAATGTATAAACATGGCATTACTTGTATTAACTGCCATAATCCTCATAAGTTAAGCAATACAGCTAAAAAACCTGAGGGTAATGATGCCTGTATGAAATGCCACTCTTTTGGCTCAATCATCGGACCTCATCAAAATACATTGGAAGATCATACACATCACAAAACAAACTCAAAAGGTTCATTGTGTATCGAATGTCATATGCCTAAAACAGGAAAACATACAGAGAAGTCGCCATTAACTGTACGTTCACACCGTTTTACATTTACTTATCCTGCACAAACCAAGGCTTACAATATGCCACCAGCAACAAATGCCTGCTACACATGCCACAAAGATAAAACCCTTGATAGTTTACAACAAAATCTGAAGAAATGGGGTTCTTTGGAATGGGAAAAACTGGAGTTACCCAGTTTAAATAAAAAATAATGTTTGACTTCAATTAACCTTTTGGAACTATAATCAAATAAAAAAGGAATCTCTTTACTATGACAAATATTCTTATGATTGAAGATGACCCAGAATTTGCAGAATTACTTTCTGAATATCTGGCTCAATACGATATAAAAGTGACCAATTTTGAAGATCCTTTTTTAGGTTTGAGTGCTGGAGTTAAGAAGTATGACTTACTTATACTTGACCTTACACTTCCTGGCATGGATGGACTTGAAGTCTGTGAAGAGGTAATACGTAAATATGATATCCCTGTTATTATTTCTTCTGCACGCTCTGACATACAAGACAAGGTAGATGCCCTAGCCATCGGTGCAGATGATTACTTGCCTAAACCCTACGATCCTAAAGAGATGTATGCGCGCATTATGTCCCTGCTTCGTCGATATTCCAAAGCTCAAAACAGTGAACTCTCTGCCCCTAAAAGTGATTTTGAAATTAAAGGAGATACCATTTATTTCAAGGGAGATGCACTCTCTCTTACCCCTGCAGAATTTGAAGTGCTTTCATTACTTGTGAAACACCAAGGTATCACACAGTCACGTGAGCAAATCATTAATACTTCTGGCAATATGAGTATCGATTCTCAAGGGAAGAGTCTTGATGTCATTATCTCTAAAATTCGTACTAAACTTGGAGCTAAAGACACCAATGACAGTAAGCGTATACAAGCCGTTCGTGGTGTAGGGTACAAACTTGTTTAACAGCTTTACCTCTCTTCGTAGTAAAATTAGGCTTATCTTTTCACTGATACTGTTTTTACTAGCTGTTTTATTTATAGGCTCTATCAAATATGACCACCTTAAATATGATGAAAACAATGCCATGCATGAACGTCTTGTCTCGCATTATCTCTATAATTATTATCTTATCTATGGGAAGATAGACGAAGCCTATTTAGACTCTCAAAACTTCTCTCTTATTACAGACAAAGCAAAAATTGTACAAATAGAGCACTACTTTAAAGAGAAAGAAAAATATAAAAAATATGCTGTTGACACCTACAAGCTCCAACGTATTATTCTTATCAACAATGATAGATTTAAACTTTTTTTAAAAAACAAAAACAAACTCAAATTTCCACTCAAACGTATTATTGTGTTCAGCATTGTTTTTCTACTTATTCTTATGCTCTACTTTTGGGTAGTGCGAAGCTTGAAACCTTTAAGTACTTTAAAAAATCAGATTAAGACCTTTTCAGAAGGAAATCTTGACATACATTGCGCCAGTGACAAAAAAGATGAAATAGCAGAAGTCGCTAACGAATTTGACCATGCTGTCACCATGATTCGTGAACTTTTACAATCACGCCAACTCTTTTTACGTGCCATCATGCATGAACTTAAAACCCCCATAGGTAAAGGTAGGCTCGTTGCTGAAATGTTGCCTGATGAAAAAAATAAAACACGTATGCATAGCATCTTTGAGCGTCTCAATCTTCTCATAGATGAATTTGCGAAAATAGAAAAAATTACCTCTAAGAACTTTGAACTAACCATCAAGCCATATAAAATGAGTGACCTTGTAGAAGCAAGCATAGACTTGTTGATGCTAGAAAATACGAAAGAACATATTACGTTACAAATCATCAAAGATTATCAGTGTGAGGTTGATTTTGAGCTCTTTACCTTGGTCATCAAAAACCTTTTAGACAATGCCATTAAATATGCTGATGATAAAAAGGTAAACGTACAAATCAACAAGCAAAAATTAGCCATCATTAATCATGCTACCCCATTGCAAGAGCCATTGGAAAATTATTTTAAACCATTTCACACATCAAAAAAAGGATTGGGATTAGGACTCTATATTGTAAAAAGTATTTTGGATATACATCAAAAAGAGTTACAGTATCACCATGAAGAGGGGAAAAACATCTTCACGGTAACATAATTATTATGCTTCTTTAATCGTATCAGAAAGCATAAATGCAAGCTCCAATGCCTGAGAAGCATTGAGTCTTGGGTCACATTGTGTATGGTAACGACTTGCAAGCCCTTCGTCATCAATAGGAGAGGAAGTACTCCCCGTACACTCAGTCACATCATTCCCTGTCATTTCAAGGTGTATACCTGCAGCAATCGTTCCCATCTCTTTATGGATGTTAAAAAACTGCTCTACTTCAGAAAGAATATTGTCAAAGTTTCTCGTTTTAAATCCAGTAGATGACTTCTCAACATTACCATGCATAGGGTCAATCGTCCATACGACATTTTTCCCTGCGTCTCTTACTTTTTTAAGCAATGGAGGGAAAACCTCTGCAATCTTACTGGCACCCATACGTACAATAAGGTTTAATCTACCCTCTTCGTTGTTAGGATTGAGTGCTTCTATGAGTTCAATCAATTCATCTTCACCCATACTTGGACCTACTTTACACCCTACAGGATTCTGAATTCCCCTAAAGTACTCAATATGTGCTTCAGATAAATCTCTTGTTCTGTCTCCTATCCAGAGCATGTGTGCAGAACAATCATAGTATTCACCTGTATCTGTATCTTTTCTTGTAAGTGCTTCTTCATAATTTAACAACAACGCCTCGTGTGAAGTATACAGTGTGGTCTGATGAAGTTGTGGCATAGTATTACTATTTAATCCACAAGCAGCCATAAACTTCATAGAATTGTCTATCTTTGTACTGATTTCATCATAACGTTTCCCAAGTGGATTGTCTTTAATAAACTCAAGGTTCCACTGATGTACTTTATTTAAATCTGCCAACCCTCCACGAGAAAATGCACGCAACAAGTTAAGAGTTGCAGCTGATTGATTGTATGCTTTAAGCATATTGTATGGATTAGGGACTCTTGCTGCTTCCGTAAACTCTATACTATTGATGATATCCCCACGGTATGATGGTAACGATACTCCATTTATCTCTTCAACATCTGAGCTTCTTGGCTTTGCAAATTGTCCTGCAATACGTCCTACTTTTACCACAGGCTTTCCTGTAGAATACATAAGCACCATATTCATCTGAAGCATAAGTTTAAAAAGGTTCTTTATATTTTTTGCATCAAAATCAGAAAAACTCTCAGCACAATCTCCACCTTGAAGTAAAAATGCTTCTCCACGTCCTGCAGCAGCTAATTTTTCTTTTAGTCTTCTAGCTTCTCCAGCAAATATAAGTGGTGGATGTGAAGCCAACTCTTCTTCTACTTTTTTAAGAAGTTCTTGATTTTCGTATGTTGGTTGTTGCTTTATCGGAAAATTTCTCCAGCTACTTGGTGTCCAACTCATGGTCTATCCTTATACGAGCAAATTACCTGCCCAAAAAATTAATGCAATGATTATAGCTTAAAATATATGAAAAGGGTATGTAAAAATTCTTATTACTTAAAATAGTTTAAATTTTTGTATAAATGAGAGTTTTTTTTGAAAAAAAGGCATATTTTCACATGGTGAATAAGTTGTGAATAACTCATATTAAAAAATGAAACCCCTATTTTAGGGTTGTGAATAAGTGTGTTACTTTTTCACCACAAATGTGACAAAGTTTGCCCATTGAAAAACAGTTTCTATTTTTGTAAATCCTGCATCTTGACACATCTGTATATTTTCTTTAATGGTAAAAGGGATGAGCACATTTTCCAGTGCTTCTCTTTTTTGTGCTATCTCATATTCGCTGTAGCCCTGCTCTTTTTTATAGTCATAATAGATGTCTATCATCTGCTTGTCTAAAACCTTATTTTCAAAGACTACTTTCTCTGAAAAGATGAGCATACCTTCATCATTGAGACCTTCAAAGAGTTTCTTCATTAGCTCCAAACGCTGCATAGGGCGTATAAACTGCAAAGTGTAGTTTGCTACGATGACATCTTCATTGGCATAAGGGTAATCCAACATATCAGCCAGTTCCAAATCTATGTTTGCACCAAAAGCCTGACATTTTTGCTCAGCTCTGTCTAACATCGCTTGAGAGTTATCCAGTCCTTTGAGTTTCATACCTACTTCCATCTTAGAATGTAAGTCAAGTAGAAACTTCGCCGTAGACGAACCCAAGTCAAGGACTTTCATCCCCTCTTTTTGCTCAGCTAAAATAAGAGCAATCACTAACTTTCTCACCTCATCATAAAAAGGCACAGAACGTGAGAGCATGTCATCAAATACAGAAGCCACCGCTTCATCAAATTCAAATTTTTTGCTTATCTTTTGCGTAAATACTTTATCTTGTGCCATTTTTATCCTTTGCCTATAAAATCTTGCATAATTTTATAATATCTTGCATCATCTGAGATATCAATATGCCCTCGATTTTTTATCACTATGACTTTAAGTTGCTTTTTATTAAACGCTTTTATGAGATTATTGGTACTTTTTCGAGGGATTACCTTATCTTTTTCTGCTATAACTATAAGCGTTTCTGCTTTGATCTCTTTCACCCTACTGACTGAATCATACCTATCATATAAAAGCCAAGAAGCTGGATACACAGGATATCTATATTGTGCCACATTGACGATGCTGTCATAAGGTGTAACAAGTGCTAACCTATTCACTTTTCTATGGGCTGCTACATACGTGGCAATGCCTGATCCTAAACTTCTTCCCCCTACAGATATCTGCTTATGCTTTGATGCTATTGTATCATAAAGCTTTAACGCATCACTATAAAATGCTTTTTCACTTGCTATGCCCGTACTTGCCCCATATCCTCTATAATCCATCAAATAAACCGTAAAATCAGGAAATTGTCCTGCGATATAATTAGAACTCCCAGCCATTGACTCCGCATTACCACCAAAGTAGAGTATGGCATTTTCATGTCCTTTATTTAAGACGATAACATTGATTGATTCCCCATCATTATGCAGAGTCATATGATGATATGGAGTTTGCTTATCAGGTGTGGGGTAGTACAAATAACTACGCTGATTAATATAAAGAAAGAGTCCTATTACAACATAGGCTAAAAGAATGAGTATACTTATCTTTTTGATAAAAGGCTTCATGTCAAGACTTCTTTTGCTTGTGTAATGTCAATGTTGATTTGTTCTTTTAACGCTTCTAGACTATCAAATTTTTGATTGCTTCGTATAAAATCTACAAATAGCATCTCTACCTTACCTGTTATTTGACCTAACTCTTGTTCTATAATATGTGTTTCTACCGCAAAAGAGTCATCAGTCGTCACTCTGTGTCCTAAAAAACTTACCGAGTCTAACCACTCTCCTTTTACTTTCGTACGGGTGGCATAAACACCCTCTAAAGGCAGTTGATACGCTTTAACATTCAGATTAAGTGTAGGCACCAGTTCTTTCTTCCCAAGTCCTTGTCCAGAGACCACTTCACCCTCTATCTGATACGCTCTACCCAAAAGCTTATTTGCCATGACTATGTTACCCTCACGTAAATAAGCCTTAATCGTACGGGAATGTACAGCAATACCCTCAACACTTACTTCCTCAACTATCTCTACCTTACCTTCAAAAAGTTTCTGTAGTGTCCTTGCTGACCCAGCTTTATCTTTACCAAATGCAAAATCATAGCCTACTACTATCTTCTCAAGCTGAGGAAAGTCTGTTTTTAGTCTCTGCACAAATGCTTTAGGACTCAAACCTTTAATGACATCAAAGTGATAAAAACAACATATCTTGGAGGTAAAGTTCGCACGTTCGTACCCAGGTGTCAAATACCCTCCATTACGCTCTATAATCACCAGTGCATCGACTTTATCTGCTAGTGTCTGATGGGCAATATGCATTCCATCGAATGAACCAATAGCGATGGATTTTATACTATTTTGATATGCCAATTTCTTTTCTCATTTTAATTTTTCACAAAATGGTAAAGATATTCTTGATTCCCCTCTTTACCTGTCACTTTAGACTCGGATTGATACTTTTCATCCCATCCTAGTTTCTTCGTCTCTGCCTCAAACATTTCTTTATGTCTGGCGATGGTGTCTAGGTCTTGTACTACACCTTTGGAGTCACGCTTCACATCTTTACCTACTTCAAATTGTGGTTTGTAGAGTATGATAATATCCGTACCCTCTTTGGCTAACCTGTCTATATCTTCTATGATCTGTAAAATAGAGATGAATGACACATCACAGGTAATAAGCTCAAAGCCACTTTCATCTTGAAAGTCACGAATATCTGTATTTTCATGGAGCGATATTTTGTCATTACCTCTTAAAGAGACATGTAATTGGTCAGAACCTACATCGACACAGTCTAATGTCTTTACAGAATTTTCCAAAACTATCTGTGCGAAACCACCTGTAGATGAGCCTATATCCAAAGCTCTCTTAGCTTTAAAATCCATAGGATACTCAGCCAAAAAGTTTTCCAATTTACGTGCTGCACGACTCACATAAAACTTAGAATCTTCCACTTCTACCAGTGTATTTTCATCTATTTTG
>CAZQOC010000019.1:0-13667 GCA_964594745.1 uncultured Sulfurovum sp. | reverse complement strand
AAAAAACAAAGACAAATGCGCGTACTAGAAAAGGTAAGCGTAAAACTGTCGGCGCGGCATAAGGAGTAGTTAAGCATGGCTAAGAAAAAATCAAAAAAAAGTATTGCTAAAGGTGTAGTATACGTAGCTGCAACTTTCAATAACACAGTCATTACTGTGACTGATGAAATGGGAAATGTGATTGCTTGGAGTTCTGCAGGAGCACTAGGTTTTAAAGGTTCCAAAAAGTCTACACCATTTGCTGCAACTGAAGCAGTACAAGATGCGATGACTAAAGCAATGGAAAATGGCGTAAAAGAAGTAGGCATTAAAGTACAAGGTCCTGGTTCTGGTAGAGATACTGCAGTCAAAGCAATTGGCGCAACAGAAGGAATCCGTGTAACATTCTTAAAAGACATTACACCACTTCCTCACAATGGTTGTAGACCACCGAAAAAACGTAGAGTATAAGAGAAGGGAATAAGTATGGCAAGATATAGAGGTCCCGTAGAGAGACTAGAAAGAAGACTTGGCGTTGATTTAGGATTAAAAGGTGAGCGTAGACTTGCTGGTAAATCTGCATTAGAAAAAAGACCATATGCTCCAGGGCAACACGGTCAAAGAAGAACAAAGATTTCAGAATATGGTCTTCAACTTCAAGAGAAACAAAAAGCTAAATTTATGTATGGGGTTTCTGAAAAACAATTTAGAGCACTTTACAAAGAAGCAAACTCAAAAGATGGCAATACAGGTTCTATCCTTATCCAACTTCTTGAGCAAAGACTTGACAACGTAGTATACAGAATGGGTTTTGCAACGACTAGAGCGTCTGCTAGACAATTTGTAAATCACGGTCACGTACTTGTTGATGGGAAAAGAGTGGATATTCCTTCTTTTAGAGTAAAAGCAGGTCAAAAAATTGAGATTAGAGAAAAAAGCAAAACAAATCCTCAAATCCTTAGAGCAATCGAATTGACTAACCAAACAGGTATGGTTGAATGGGTTGATATGGATAAAGAGAAACTTTTTGGTTTATTTACTAGAATCCCAGAAAGAGAAGAAATCGCAATCCCAGTTGAAGAGCGTCTAATCGTCGAGCTTTACTCTAAATAATACATAAGTAAAGGCTATTAATGAGAAAAATTAAAGTTGCACCATTTATGCCAACAGAGGTAGAAGTGAATGAAATTAGCACTAATCGTGCTGAAATCATTGCTTACCCTTTTGAAAGCGGTTATGCTGTTACCCTTGCGCACCCACTTAGAAGACTTATTTTAGGATCTTCTATTGGTTATGCCCCAATATCTGTAAAGATAGAAGGCGCAGCACATGAGTTTGACAACATTAGAGGTATGCACGAAGATGTTGCTGTATTTATTATTAATCTTAAAAACATTCGTTTTAAAATTAAAGATGAGAGTGATAGAGTTGAGCTTAAATACAGTTTCTCTGGACATAAAGAAGTGACTGCCCAAGATCTTAACAATGATCAAATTGAAGTTGTAAATGGTGATTTACCATTAGCAACACTCAACGAAGATGCAGAGTTAAACTTTACAGTAGTGATTTCTAAAGGTATTGGTTATGTGCCAAGTGAAGACCTTAGAGATGATGTTGCTACTGACAGTATTGCACTAGATGCCTTCTTTACACCAGTAAGAAAAGCAAATTATAAGATTGACCCTGTACTTGTAGAAGACAATCCTAACTTTGAAAAAATTACTTTTGATATTGAAACAGATGGTCAATTAGGTCCGGTAGAAGCATTTACCAATGCACTAGAAGTGATGAACAAGCAACTTTCTGTGTTTAATGGTGTACTAGATGTAGATATTTCTGCAACACCAGTAAAAAGAAGCAGTGATGATTCTGAACTTAAACCATTTATGCAAACAGTAGACAGTCTAGGACTTAGCGCAAGATCATTTAACTCACTAGATAGAGCAGGCATGAAGTTTCTTGGTGAATTGGTACTTATGAGTGAAAATGAGATTAAAAATATCAAAAATCTTGGTAAAAAATCTTTAGATGAAATCAATGAGTGTCTTGTAGAGAATGGATTTGGTTCAGACTATGAACTCGCAGATCATACAAGAGCAAATCTTGTAAAGAAAATAGAACAACTTAAAGTATAATACTTTAGTTGTCATAGATTATAAAGGAATATTATGAGACATAAGCATGGTTATCGTAAATTAAACAGAACGTCTTCTCACAGAGCAGCACTTCTTAAAAACCTTTCTATTGCTTTGACAAAAGAAGGTAGAATTGAGACAACATTGCCAAAAGCTAAAGAGCTTAGATCATACTACGAAAAGCTTATTACTAAAGCTTCAACAGGTGATTTTAATGCACACAGAGCTATTTTTGCAATGTTACAACACAAAGAGTGTACAAACACCATCGTAAATGAAATTGCACCAAAATATGCAGACAGAAACGGTGGGTACACACGTATCATTAAGACACGTATGAGAAAAGGTGATGCAGCACCTATGGCAATTATCGAATTAATCTAATTTGATGTTGCTTCTGCAACTTCCGTATTTGAGGCAATATGCCTTAAATACAACTACATTTTTTAAAATCAAACATTTATCATTGACAAAAAAATACTTTTTGTGTATAACACAATAGTGAATATATTACACGATAACTTTACAATGATTTAGTTATAATATTACGAATTAGACATCCAAGTATAAAATGTCATGTTAAGGAGATACATTGATTCCATTTACAGATGAAGAATTACAACCAGCAGTAGAAAGTGTCATAGAAAAAGTAAGACCATCGATTAAACTTGATGGTGGAGATATTACATTGTTAACGATAAAAGATGGTAAAGTTTATGTACAACTTCAGGGTGCATGTGTTGGCTGTGGGAGTTCTGGAACCACCATTAAATTTGGGGTAGAAAGACAAATACAAACACTCATACATCCTGAAATTACAGTGGTAAATGTACCACATGGATTTGAAGATAAATTGGATCAGCTAGGTTAAGGGTTACCATGGCAAAGATAAGCGAAGAGTTACTATTACAACGTGCAGAAAATGAGTTTCTTCAAGGAAATTTTAAAAAGGCATTACGTAGTTATGGCTTGATATTGAAAGATCATCCTACGCTAGATGAAGCAAAAGTTGGTGTCTACCTCTCTGACCTTGGAAGTGACAGTCAAGATGAAGCTCAAGCACTTTTTGATTACTATCAGATTATTAAAGATGAAAAAGAAAATGCGGTTGATATTATTGATGGATTGTTGGACTCCTTGGATACAACGAAGCAAAACCTACAAGAACTACTTCTTGACCCTGTTGAAGAAGAAGTAGAATATGGTGATGGTATTCGCTACAGTGATTTTTTAAAATTAGTAGAAAGTAGAGAGAGTTTTAAAAAAGCATTTGAAGACATTATGTTCTCGACAAAAGTGGTGATTACTGATAAAGATGAATTTATAGATTTTGTTACAAAGCTTGCAGAAGAAGGTTTTGATGAGATGGCATTGGGATATCTGAATGCAACGTCTCATTTGTTTGGCAATGATCAAGATGTATTGGCATTATATAATGTGGTTAGAGGAAGTAAATAAGTGAAATTACCTTTTAGCCATCAGGAAGGCTTCTCTTTTTTGAGCGATGATACTTCTGCTCTAGATACACAAACACTCTTCTTGAAAACAGAACAAAATAAGCGTTACTATGAAGCAATGGAGACCAAACCCCCATCGATTACCCCTTCAGAACTTATACTATTTTGGGGATTAGAATCCATGAAAGTGGTAGGGGTAACTGGTACCAATGGCAAAACGACAGTCACAGCAGCTATTTACTCTTTTTTACTTGATTTGGATGAGAAACCTGCCTTACAGGGCACTCGAGGTTTATTTGCCGAGGAGAAGCGTATAGAAGAGAAGAGTATGACCACCCCATCTATACTAGAAACACTCCACAATATGAAGCAGACACACGATTTGGGCTGTGAGTATTTTATCATGGAAGTAAGCTCACATGCCATAGACCAAAAACGTATAGAGGGTCTTACTTTTGCTCTAAAAGTACACACGAATGTTACCTCTGATCATTTGGATTATCATGGTACAGTAGAAGAGTATAGACGCGTGAAGAGTCTTTTCTTTGCAGATGAAACCCCTAAGTTGCTCAATAAAGATGATATTAAACATATTACCTACAATCCTATTGGGGCACAGAGTTATGGAGTAGATGAACCAGCAACCTTTAAAGTGCAGGCATTTTCACTTTTGCATGGCATAACTGCGGGCATCAAACACCTTCAGGAAGAAGCAACTTTTCACTCCCCGATGGTAGGACTTTTTAACCTTTTTAACCTCATGGCAGCCATTGGTTCGGTGCAGATGTTGACCAAATGTCCTATAGAGGAAATCTGTGAAGTAGTAGAACATTTTGCAGGTGTTTCTGGACGTATGGAGGTGGTGAGTCGTGACCCACTTGTCATCGTTGATTTTGCACATACAGACGACGGAATGCATGCAGTGTTAGAGTCTATGAAAGACAGAGATATCTCTGTGGTCTTTGGAGCAGGTGGAAATCGTGATAAAGAGAAGCGTCCTCGTATGGGTGCAGTGGCTGGGCGCTATGCCAATAAAATCTATGTGACCTCAGACAACCCCCGCGATGAAGTGCCTGAACAGATATTAGAAGAGATTCTCGTTGGACTACATGGGAAAGAAAATGTCACTGCATGTCCAGATAGAAAACTTGCTATCAAGCTAGCACTCGATGCCCTTGAAGAGAATGAAGTTTTACTTATACTTGGGAAAGGGGATGAAGATTATCAGGAGATAAAGGGTGTGAAACATCCTTTTGATGATAGAGAAGTGGTGAGAGAGTTGTTAGAAATACAATAATCCTCTTGTAGGGGGGCTATCTTTAGATAACACCTGTAAACAATCTTGATGTTCATAAAATTCTACGAGATATTCATCTCAAATTTCTCCCCAGTTTTTTGCGTATGTGTATAAAGTCTCCATGCATGTATAATCTGATATGCCATCCATCCAAATGAAAGTATGGTGAGTAATCCTGCCAAAAAGATAAGTGGTGTAAAAAAGAGTGACAACACAAAGATGACAATGGTTGCCAGATGAATGTAAAGATGTTTTTTGGCTGTTTTGGGGTGGATGACTTCGTGCATCATGGGTGCGGTGAAGTAGCCTTGGCTGTTGAGGTGAAACCATGTCAGAAATGGCACTATCTTGTAAAACATTGCAAAGACTATGCTGAGGGCAAATGATGCAAAGAAGATGTAACTCAGTGCTTTGAGTTGTGTCAAAACTGTAAAGTATTGTAAACTTATAAATAGTAAGCTCAAAAGTAAAGAGACAAGCCCCATACGCCAAAACCATACTGTCGCATCTGTTAGTGGACGTTTACGTTGTGTGAGTCTTTTGAGTGTCATTATGGCATAGTAGGAAAATAGTCCGATGAGGAGCACTTGGCTAACACTCCAGATGAGAGGAAAGAAAAATCCTACTACACTGCTGATAAACAGTACCATAAAAAGTACCATAGGCAGATAGCTTTGCATCGCTTTGGGATAGGCAGGTGTGACATAAAACATTTCTATCACCTGAAAAGAGATGGAGAGTATGAGCAGGGCTATCCAACCAAAGAGTCCAAAAGAGTAGTGTGCTGTTTTCACTTCTGTGTAGTAGCTACCTTCAAAGGTACCGCTTAGAGAAAGCAAAAGATAGAGTGCAAATAAGACAAGTAAAAAGAGTGCACTCAGGGCAAACAACATTCCTTTGGATGAGCTGGTATGGTTCTTAAGTTTTTGTAAATTGATGAGCATGGGTAAAACAGTTGACAAGATGGCAAAGCCCAAGAGGATACCCGCTAAGTTGTAGAGCCACGGCTGTGTAACATTAAAAGCGACAAGCAGGGTGACAATACCTAGTGTAAAAGGGTAGAGGAGTAGATTGGCTCTTTTGATGGGAGATTTGAGGGCTACACCAGCGATGACAGGAAGCATCTGAAAGAGTGCTGCAAACATAAAAGAGAGCATGACTCCCAGGGTTAACAGATGTGTAAAGGTCAGGGCAGCTGTGCTAGATGCATTAAAAATGGCAGTTTGGTAAAAAAAGAGACTCATTCCAGCAATGATGCCAAAACATGCACCCAAGAGAAAAAAGCGAAAAACTACAGAGATTGGGGGTGCTTGATCAAGAGAGAGACCTGATTGATTAAACACTCAACAGATCCTTCAAGACAATATCTTTATTTTTTGTAATCACGATTTCCCAATCTCCTGCACTGTTCTCCTGACTCAAAGTTCGGTAGCCATGTTCCTGTGCCAGATCTAAAAGTGGGATGGGGTTTTTGTTGTTGAGCATATAGAGATAGCTGTCAACATGTAATTCTCTTAAAACTTTGATAGCCATTTCAAAAGGTTCAGGATGGGCCAGCTCTCTTGTGTCTATGCCTACCTTTCTCATAATGTTGTCTTTTTGATGGCTTCGAGCGTCTCTTCTTTGAGTGCCTGTGGTAGTTGTCTGTCACACATCGCATAGAGCATTTGCTCCTCTTTCATGTTGTGTTGTTGTAGTAAAATCATCATAGATTCTGCTATAGAAAGTGCGGCATCTTTATCTTCTGCCTCAATCGCTTCTGCCATGTTTCCGATGAGTCCTTTGACCTGCTCATGCTCATAGCGCATTACCTGGGTAGGTCCCTGTGTCATACCTGTGGCAGATTCAAAGGCAGGGAAAAGGCTCTCCTCTTCTTTTTTGAAGTGACGCAGTGTCTCATTTGCAAAGTCTAAAAAACGTTGATTTGCCTCTTTCCATTCACCCAAGGCGATGGCTTCTTCTGCTGATGCAAAGAGTGTATCACACTCTCTGTGCTCTGCTTTCATATAGTTTGAAATAATCATTTGGAGTCCTTTTTTACTGTGATGATTTGTGTATGTTTGTCTGCTGAGAGCAAGATGGTTTCTACACGTTTTTGCCAGAGTTCTCTAAAGAATTTTTTATCTTCCTCAGAAGCTGTATGGTTAAGGCTTTTACCCATGAGTGATTGCATTATAGGATCCGCAGGAATAGAAGAAGCATCATAACTTAGCGTGACACTCTCTTGTGTGTCCAGTCTTGTGAGTTTGACCTCTCCTTGCATAGGAACACTAAAATCCAGAAGATTGTTTCTGGAGAAATTGCCCTGAATACCTTTAAATCCACCTACGCCATTTGCCCCTGTGATAAAGCCAATCACATTGGCAATGACGCCCGTGACACCAGATATCTCGGTGTCATACATCTCTACTTTTATGTTACCACGCTCTGGGAGTGCATCGGGATAAAGTGCTTGAAGCCCCAGTTGTGCCATAAGGTAAGCCCCCGCAACAGTAGGGCAGGAGTGTCCTGCAAGTTTGACACACTCAAGGTAGGAAATATCAAGTTCTCCCTCTTTAAAAGCACCTAGAAAATCACTAAGTGGGTCATAGAGTCTAATAGGTGGTACTTGGTTATAAAAATCAGGGTATTGCATCAACATCCTTTGGAGGGTTCCTTTGTACTGTTTCGCATTATATAGCATCTCTGTCAATAAAGGATTGACATATATCAAGTAGGGGCTTCTGTTGGGTCTAAACTCAAATTAAGTAAATGGGAGTAAAATACTCTTAATTAAATTATTTGAAGGAATTCGTATGACACCAAGTATACCACAACCGGCATTTTACATTTTTAAATGTCAACAATCAGCACCTCCAGGCATGCCAAAACCATCATGTGTAAAAGCAGATGACCCAGAGTCACAACAGCTTTTTCAACATCTTGCACAAAGTTTGATGCAAAAAGGTATTATCGGTACGGTGACACCTATCCAAACAGGTTGTCTTAACCGTTGTCAGCAAGGGCCTGTGATGCTTGTAGAGCCAGGGCATACGATGTATGTTGGTTTGACAAAAGAGAAGATTGACAGAATTATTGATGAGCATATCATTGGTGGAAATGTTGTTTCTGAATTTGTTATCCCTGATGAAGTATGGGGTGAACCTATCTCTCCAGCTTCTGTAGCTAGATAGACTATTATTGGTGTGCCAATTGCACACCAACTATTTCCCCAATTCTTCCACAATTTCAGTATAATATGAATATAGGTGGGATTTTGGTATAATCCCGAACAATTAATACTATAGGAATGACTATGAACATCACTATGCTTTATTCTAAATTACATAGAGCGACTGTTACAGATGCTAACCTCAATTATGTAGGTTCTATTACGATTGACCAAGAACTTTTGGATGCAGCAGATATGCGTGTAGGACAGAAGATTGATATTGTCAATATTAATAATGGTGAACGTTTTTCTACCTATATCATTTCTGGCGAGCGAGGGAAAAGAGATATATGTCTCAATGGAGCAGCAGCTCGTAAAGTACATAAAGGTGATAAGATTATTATTATCGCGTATGCAAGTATGGATACCAAAGAAGCAGATGTATATAAACCTAAAATTGTGATTTTAGATGATGAAAATGGTATAGAACAGGCATTTGAAGGGCTTGAATAATGTTTGAGGGCTTTGATATGAATAAAATGTCTGAGATGATGTCTCAGATGCAAGATAAAGCCAAAGAGATACAAGAACAATCCAAAAATGTACAGTTTACTGCCAAAGCAGGTGGTGGGCTGGTAGAATTGACTATGAATGGTGCAGGTGAAGTGATAGATCTCACTATTGATGATACTTTGATGGATGACAAAGAGTATTTACAGATATTGCTCATCTCTGCAATGAATGATGCAAATAAAATGGCAGAAGAGAATAAAAAGTCTCAAGCAATGGGAATGATGGGTGGGATGAATCCCTTTGCCAAATAGGCGGATTAGACAATCTAGCGATGTGCATCAAAGAGGTAATGAAACTCTTTTGAGTTTTTATATTTAATAATCGTTTTAACAACCAATGAATGTTTACCCTCTTTTTTGACTACTTTTTGAAGTGTTTTGCTTATTTTCATCTTATTTTCCTTTCTTTAGTATATTTTTAGTTTTTTCTCATATGAGATAGTATAATAGTATGATATAACAATAACACAATGGTAACACGAGGAGTGTATATGAATCCAGTAACAGAAGCGATAGAGAATGATTCTGTCGCAAAAATGAAATCTTTGATTAAAGAGGGTGCAGATGTAAACAAGCCTATCCTTATAGGTGAAGAGTATGATTTAGATGAATATGATGAAATCTCTCCTTTCTTTTATGCCATTCGTAAACGTGCTTCTTTAGAGATGATAGAGCTGCTTTTAGAAAATGGTGTTGACCTTATGGAGACTGATTCAGATGGCGTTTCTGCTTTAGATATGGCGATTAAATTTAAACGCAAGGATGTGATAGCGTTTTGTATAGACAAAGGATTTGATCTCAATGCTACAAAACGCAAATCAGGTATCAAACCTGTGATGCTTGCGGCATGTTTTTCAGACATGGAGATGATGCAGATGCTTCTTGATGCAGGAGGAGAGATAAATGCAGTGGATAATGTAGGGATGTCTCCTAAAGATTATGCTAAGAAACTTGGACAAAAAAAGATGATAGAGTATCTTCATGAACGAGGTGGTAAATTTAATATGTACCCTGAAGATCAAGAGAGTATATCAAGAACATAAGCAAAATTTATCATTATTATTGTAACCAATTTGTTTTATACTGCCGCACCAAAACAAAACAAAGGAAGTATACAAATGAAAAAAATTGTATTATCAATGGCGGCACTAGCAACAGTATCGATGGCTGCAGGAGATATAGATCACCCACATGATCGTATAGACGACATGAACCACACTGCACCCGTAGCTGAAAAAAGCATCATGGACAGAGTTCACTTAAAAAATGATTTAAGACTTAGATATGAAAGTATAGAAAGAGATGACAAAGATAATAAGTATAGAAATAGATATCGTCTCAGACTAGGCGCAAGGATTGATCTGACAGATAGTCTGAAATTTGAAGTAGGTATGAGATCTGGTTTTGCAAACCCGACTTCAGGAAACCAAACATTCCATGATGATGAACCTTTAAGTGACTATTTCTTTCAGTCACTTAGATTTAATGTTTTAGGGTTGAAGTACCACTCTGGTAACTCTACCTATAAAATCGGTAGACAGCCATATATGATGTATAGACCTATCAAGTCACAACTTGTTTGGGATAACGATGTGTCAATGAACGGTATCAATTACCAGTACAAAGATGATACAAAAATCATCACACTAGGTGCCAACCAACCTACTTTAGAAGAAGCATCTGTGGCTAGAGATAATGTTAATCTCTTTTTAGCGCAATATGTACATAAAACCAAACTAGAATCTGCGAAACTTAATTTAGGTGCTGGTATCTACTATTATGATGGATTAAAAGGTAACACTGAATTATTTGGAAAAAGTAAAGGGAATACTGTATACAATGGAGAGTACACGAATGATTATCACATTGTGGAAGGATTTGGTGAATTACAGCTTAAAGATGTATTTGGTAAACCATTGAAAGTAGCAGCAGGTGTAACATATAACTTTGGGGCTGATGACAATAACTTCGGGTATGATTTGGGCGTGCAACTAGGTAAAGCAAAACATGTAGGTGACTGGCAAGTAAAATACTCTTACACAGACCTTCAAGAAGATGCAACACTGGGCGCATACTCTGACTCAGATAACTTCGGTGGTGGTACAGGTGCCAAAGGTCATGCGATTAGAGCAAAATACAAGGCAGGGAAAAACCTCTATATTGCAGGTAACTTCTTTTTTGATACACTTTACGCAAGTAAGAGTAAAACAGATGTCGAAGCAGACTATGAACGTGTTCAATTAGACGTTATCGTTAAGTTCTAATATCTCACTTCTGAAGATGGGTTTTCTCCCATCTTCTTCCCTTCTCTTTTTTATTTGATTACAATTTGGTAACAAAATTGTAATACTTTTTCTCTATACTTCCGTCAAATTATACAATTGAAGGAAAATCAATGAACAATCTATTTAAAATGCTGCTAGGTGCAGGATTTGCAGTAGCCGTGGCTTTTTATGCAAACAGCATCATCGGGCAAGCAACACATGGTGGCTTTCTAGTCCTTGCAGGTGTATTTGGTGCCTATATGGCAATGAACATAGGGGCAAATGATGTGGCGAACAATGTAGGACCAGCGTATGGTTCTGGTGCCATTACGATGACAGGTGTCATCATCATCGCTGCTATTTTTGAAGCGATGGGTGCTTTGGTTGCCGGTGGTGATGTGGTAGGTACTATTAAAAAAGGTATCATAGATCCTGCGGCATTTGGTGGTGACCCGATGCTTTTTGTCTATGCAATGTCCGCAGCCCTTCTATCAGCAGCCCTTTGGCTAAACCTTGCAACATGGCTTAAAGCACCAGTTTCTACTACACACTCTATCGTAGGTGGTGTACTTGGTGGTGGGATCGCTGCGGGTGGTTTTGCTATTGTTTCGTGGGGAACCATGGGTAAAATAGCTGCCTCATGGGTAATCTCTCCTCTGCTTGGTGGTGTGATTGCTGCAATTTTCCTTTATATTATCAAATCTCAGATACTCTACAAAGAAGACAAACTTGGGGCGGCTAAAAAGTTAGTGCCTATCTTGATTGCTGTGATGGCAGCATCCTTTGTGACTTATTTGACACTCAAAGGGCTCAAGCATGTATGGCATGATTTGACAACGATGTTAAGTTTCTTGCCACAAACCAAAAAACCGACTATTGGTATAGCCCTTGCCTTTGGTGTGATTGGTGCGATTTTGACATACCTTGTGGTAAGACCAAAAACAGTAGCGAAGATTTCTGGTATGGATAATGTAAGAGCAGATATTAATGTGCTTTTTGGTATTCCACTCATTTTTGCTGCGATTTTCCTCTCATTTGCACATGGTGCAAATGACGTTGCCAATGCGGTTGGACCACTAGCAGCAGTGAATGATGCGTTAATGAATCTTACCATTTCTCACAAAGCAGCGATTCCTTTCTGGGTGATGGTTGTGGGTGGTTTGGGTATCTCTGTAGGACTTGCACTCTATGGACCAAGACTTATTAAAACGGTTGGATCAGAGATTACGGAACTTGATCCTATGAGAGCATTTTCCATTATGATGGCGGCTGCGATTACAGTGATTATCGCTTCTCAGCTTGGGTTGCCGGTATCTTCTACACACATTGCTGTAGGTGCAGTGTTTGGTGTAGGGTTTTTACGTGAATGGTTAGATTCTAAAAAGTTTGATGAAAAACAAACTAAACTGAATACTGAAATAGAAAAGCAACATGCACTTAAAGCAGAGATGGAAGCATGTAGTAACGAAGATGCAGTCAAAAAATTACAACTTATTGAAGCACACCAAGCACAGAAAAAAAGAGTAAAAAGTCTCAAGCGCAGTTTACGTGAAACCTATGTAAAGCGTGGCATGGTGAAAAAGATTGTGGCAGCATGGGTGATTACTGTACCTGCTGCAGCGATACTTTCTGCAATCATTTTTTATGTCATTAAAGGGTTTGCTATTTAAACTAGGGATGAGCATTTGGGCATCCCTCTGATTGCTTTCCTGTAATCAAAATGTTATCAATACATCTTATGATAATGTATGGAAAATAAAGAGATAGAAATTGTTGTTATAGAAGATGAAGCAGATATTCTGGAACTTCTTGAGTATCATTTGAAAAAAGAGGGCTACAGTGTTACAGGATTCCTTTCTACGGAGAACGTAGAACAGTTTATTGAAGAGGAATCACCTTCTTTAATGATTGTGGACAGAAATCTTCCTGGGGTTGAGGGAAGTGAGTTTGTGAGTAATCTCAGGAAACAAGGGTATGATATCCCTGTTGTTTTTTTGACTGCTCGCGATAAAGAGAGCGACTTGGAAGAGGGATTTAACTCAGGGGGTGATGACTATATGACCAAACCCTTTAAATCAAAAGAGTTGATCCTTCGTATAGCTGCACTACTGAAGCGTTCTGGTATTAAAGCGAATGATAAGGTAAAATATCGTGATTTAGTGCTTGATTTACATCAGCATATGCTCAGTATAGATGGCAAACCCATAGAGCTTACCAATTTAGAATTTAGACTTCTGCTTACTTTTATCAAAAATCCTCATCAGCCTTTAGATAGAGATTTTTTACGTGATGAGGTGTGGGGTGATGACAGCGCTACTTTTCATGACAAGACTATCAATGTGGCAATGAACAGACTCAAAAAGAAGATAGACCCATCAGGGGAAAAAGTATATTTTGAACCTGTATGGGGAGTGGGCTATAAACTTTTATAACATTACTCTATTTTGTAAATCTTTTGTTTGTTTCCCTCTATAATGTAATCATTTATATATACAATATCTGCATATCTCATCGAAAGATGTATTGACTTATATCTTTTAAAAATTTAATAGTATTTTACCTACCTTGTTATTTTTGTAATCAAAATGTAACAGATATGTGACCCTTTTGTAATAGATATCAAGTATATTACGCTTTGTAAACCAAACTTAAAGGATAAAAATGAGCTATTCAAAACGCTTGCTTCCGCTTTTAGTAGCTGGAGCATTAATAATGACAGGATGTGGAAAGAACAAGGTACCTGTAGAAGGTGATCATGTGAAGCCAGTGATTACACTAAAGGGTGATGCACAAGTGACACTCACAGTAGGTG
>CAZQOC010000018.1:0-13757 GCA_964594745.1 uncultured Sulfurovum sp. | reverse complement strand
CCATTGGTTGCAATAGTGATATGAGACATATCACTATCAGGAATAGGTGCTACAGTAAGAGATTCGATATTATAACCACGCGCTGCAAAGAGTGCTGTGATACGAGAAAGTACAGAACTTTCATTCATCACAATCACAGAGATAACACGTCTTTCATTTCGATTTGTTGTCATTATGCATCTCCTTTTGTGGTTTGTGGCAGCATCATATTAAACAGCGCTCCACCTGCTGGTACCATAGGAAGTACATCTTCAAAACGATTCACTGCCACATTCATAAAGCAGACTTTATCTTGTGCAATGGCATCTTTGACTGCTGCATCAAACTCTTCTTTGGTTGTTACATCATATCCGATACCCCCACATGCTTCTGCCAAAGCTTTCCAGTTTGGTTGGAAACTCAAATCTGTCTCAGAGTAACGTTTTTCATAGAAAAAGGTCTGCCACTGTCTAACCATTCCCAAGAAGTGGTTATTCAGTATAAGATTAATCACTGGTATTTTATACTCAGCAGCTGTGACCAACTCTTGCATATTCATGAGTATAGACCCATCACCTGTGACATTGACCACTGTCTTTTCAGGAAATGCTTTTTTTACACCAAGTGCTGCAGGAAAACCAAAGCCCATGGTTCCTAGACCTCCAGAGTTTATCCATTGGCGTGGTCTATCAAACGGATAGTGCTGTGCTGCCCACATTTGGTGCTGCCCAACATCTGAGGTGATAATCGCATCTTCCCCGATAAGCTCACCGATACGTTCTATCGCCCATTGTGGTTTAATGACTTCATCAGAATCCACATAAGACTGAGGATGAAGTTCATCATAACGCTTTAAGATATTTCTCCATGCTTCATAGCGGTCTGTATCTACCCCATCAAGCTGTGGTAACATCGCCTCAAGTACTTCTGTAATGTCTCCTACAATTGGGTAATCCACATCTACAAGTTTAGCAATATTCGCAGGGTCAATATCTACATGAATAATGTCAGCATATTTGGCAAATTCTGAAAGTTTCCCTGTCACCCTGTCATCAAATCTGGCACCCAAAGAGATCACCAAGTCTGTCTCAGACATTGCCATGTTTGATGCATAGTTACCATGCATTCCAAGCATACCAAGAAGTAATGGGTTTTTCGCACCCATAACCCCTCTAGCCATCAAGGTTTCAACTGCTGGAATCTGTGTTTTTTGGGCTAATTCACGTACCAATTCATAGGCATTTGACAATACAGCTCCACCACCAATGTAAAGTAACGGTTTCTTCGCATTCTTAATCGCCTCAACCGCTTTTTCTATCTGCTTTTTGTTCCCTTTATAGGTCGGTTTGTACGTTGGGATATTGACTGAGTCAGGATAGACAAATTCACCAATATCTACGGTAATATCTTTAGGGATATCTACAAGTACTGGTCCTGGACGTCCTGAACGTGCGATGTAAAATGCTTCTTTAAGAATACGCGGTAGTTCTTCAAGTGTACGTACCAAAAAGTTATGTTTCGTACAAGGACGAGAAATACCTACCGCATCTATCTCTTGGAAACCGTCTGTACCTATCAGTGCGAGTGGTACTTGACCAGAGATGACAACGAGAGGAATAGAATCCATATATGCTGTTGCCAGTCCTGTGACTGCATTGGTAAAACCAGGACCTGAAGTAACCATAGCTACCCCCACTTCACCTGTGGCTCTTGCATATCCATCTGCGGCGTGAACAGACGCTTGTTCGTGACGGTTCAAGATATGCTCGAACCCCTCTTGCTTGTATATTTCATCATAAACGTGCATGATAGCCCCGCCAGGGTAACCAAATACGGTCTTTACACCCTCTGCGATAATTGCTTCACATACCATTTGTGCACCAGACATTTGTCCCATTACACACTCCATTATTATATTTTGTCTGATTATAGCTAAATTAGATTAGATTTTATTGGCACATTTCCAAAGCCACGCCTTCACGCAAGCCGTCATCTATCACTGCACAGGTATCAAACTCTAAAATCACATAGAGTTGTTTATAAATCAAAATCCCCGCAGCGATGAGATCTGAACGTCCTGTACCTACTGCTATTTCACGCTCTTCAAAGGGCATAGCCAAGAGTTTTTCAAGGTAAAAGTCCAACTCTGTCTGTACCAATGAAGTCCCGTTTATTTTTGTAGCATCATACGTTTCATAATTAAACCCCAGCTTCATGGCAGCCACTGTGGTAGGGGTACCTGCTGTTGCGACAAATGCATCTGGTTTACCTTTGGTAACATACTGTTCGGCACAAAATCTTTGCATGTCTAACATTTCACGAGGAAGTGCTTCTTGTATCTTCTCTAAAGTTTCATAGGTTTGAGCAATCGTCACAATACCTACGGGGAAACTTTTACTCACCGTTTCATCATTATAATGGAAGATAAGCTCTGTTGAACCTCCTCCAATATCGACAAGAACAAAAGAGTCAGAAGCATGATGTAGCTTACTTAGCCTGTTTTGTACAGCAAGTAGCGTAAGCTTAGCCTCTTCTTCTCCTGAAATAATGTTAAAAACAACACCTGTCTCTTCTTTGAGTTGATTTAAAACATTCTGAGCATTCGAAGCTCTACGCAGAGCTTCTGTTGTCACCGCTCTTACAGGTTGAGACGTGAAATCTATCTGTTTTTGCACTTCTTTTAAAGCAACAACAACCCTCTCAATACTTGCAGGATTAATACTCCCATGCTCTGCCAAACCATCTGCTGTCTTCACAACTTTTTCATATTCACTCAGTGGCTTTGCACTTTTACAATCATACTCCAAAACACGTAGTGTGTTGGAACCTAGGTCTATGGCTATCACTAGTGTTCCTCTTTAAATGAAAATCCACCTTCAGTGAGTTTTTGACGTATAAGTTCTTGATGCTCCACACCTTTAGTCTCTAATGATACAGAGACATGTGCATCTCCAAACTCCAAATCTGTAGACGTTCTGTCATAACCAATTTGAACGATATTTGCGCCTACTTGTGTCAAGATATCGGTAAAAGCTTCCAATGCTCCTGGTTTATCCATCAATGTTACTAAAAGTTTCATCTTTCGTGCAGATTTCATCAGCCCTTTTTCTATAATAAGAGAAAGCATCGTCACATCAATGTTTCCACCACTCAGGACAATACCGATTTTTGAACCTTTGGGTAAATCGATTTTGCCATGTAACAACGCAGCAACACCCACTGCTCCAGCACCTTCTACCAACACTTTTTGACGCTCAAGTAAAAAAAGTATTGCAGAGGCTATCTCATCTTCACAGACCGTTTCAAATGTATCTACATTTTCTAATATATATT
Organism: uncultured Sulfurovum sp.; assembly: GCA_964594745.1. Lineage (GTDB taxonomy): Bacteria > Campylobacterota > Campylobacteria > Campylobacterales > Sulfurovaceae > Sulfurovum. Next base: position 10,445 of record CAZQOC010000018.1, on the reverse strand, counting down.
TTAAGGTCACTGGGGAAGTATCTCTCACGGCAATACCATCGGCAATCGTACGTACTGAAGTCGTATCTATAGGCGTTTTTGCGTCATATGATTTTTTCATAGCTGGTGCACCAGCTGCAGAAACTCCAATAACTTTACACTTTGGATTCAGTGCTTTAGCAGCAACCGCCATGCCCGAAATGAGCCCTCCTCCACCGACGCAAACGACAATAGCATCTAGGTCATCTACCTCTTCAAACATTTCTAAAGTCACGGTGCCCTGCCCTGCCATCACTTCTTCATCTGTAAAAGGGTGCACAAAGGTATAATTTTTCTCTTTCCCAAAAGTAACAGCATAGGCATAGGCTTCATCATAATTATTTCCATGCAGTATCACATTGGCACCAAACTCTTTGACACCTAACACTTTAGTCAACGGCGTTGATTCTGGCATGACAATCGTTGCATCAATATGAAAATATTTTGCAGCAAAAGCTACACCTTGTGCATGATTTCCTGCTGAAGCAGCTACGACACCGTTGTTTTCGCCTGCTTCTACGAGTGAAGCTATTTTATTAAATGCCCCTCTAAGTTTAAAAGCACCCGTACGTTGAAGATTTTCTTTTTTAAGATATACCTCATAGCCTGAAAGCTCACTCAGAATAGGTGCATACGCAAAAGGGGTTCGATGCACCACACCTAATACTCTTTCATAAGCTTTTTTTATCTTGTTTAAGTCTAACATTATCTTTCCTAGGTAATAATTGAAGCAATTATATCACAAAGGACACATAATTATGGAATGTGAACTCCCAAGAGTAAACTCAAACCCAGAAGAGATGAAAAAATATTTTAAAGAAGCCAAAACCATCGCTGTTTTAGGTGCTTCACCCGATACGACAAAAGCCAGTAATCATGTGGCGCACTACTTAAAAGAAGTTGGCTATAAAATGATACCCGTCTACCCAAAAGGTGACACCATTTTAGGTGAAAAAGTCTACAGAAGTTTGGCAGAAATTCCAGAACCAGTCGATATGGTCGTGGTCTTTAGAAAACCCGCAGCACTAGATGCCATCGCCGATGCAGTCATTGCTCGTGGGGATGTAAAAACGTACTGGACACAACTCCAACTTATCAATAATGATGCAGCCCAGCGTGTCAAAGAAGCAGGGATTAATGTGGTACAAAATCACTGTGCCATGGTTGAGCATAGAAACCTATTTCAATAAGCAGATATAAAACAATATTAGGAACATACACATGAACAAACTTACACTCGTTACACTAGCATTATTTAGCACTACGCTATATGCAGAGCTTTTTACAGAACACTTTAAGAATGGGGTGGTGAAGTCTCAAATAGAGTATAAAGACGGTACACGCTCCGACACAGCAGAAGGCGTCAAACATGGTCTTGAAAAGGTTTACTACAACTCTGGGGAACTTGCATTTAAAGTACATAACGTCAATGGAAAAAGAGATGGCGCCATGGATTGGTACGACAGAGAGGGCAAACATCTTGAGCGCATTAACTATAACATGGGGAAACGAGAGGGAAATAACAAAACATTTTTTGCAGACGGTACACTGCGTATAGAGGTCAATTATGTCGACGACAAGAAAGAGGGGTCTGAAAAGTACTACTTCAGTACAGGAAAACTCGCATCAGAAGTAAACTACCTGCATGGCAAAAAAGAGGGTGTGCAAAAAGAGTATAATGAGGATGGTACGCTCAATAATGAAGTGATGTATAAAAATGGATACAAAGAGGGTGAGAAACGTTGGTATGACAAAAAAGGAAACGTGATTAAAACACTCACTTTTAAAATGGACAGACCCATTGACCTTATGAAAAAAGTGCAGGCCAAAAAACCTGATGCCACCATTGAGGCACTTAAAGGTCTGGACTTTAATCCTAACAATAGAAAAGTAGACTAATCGTTTAGAAAGGATTCTTATGAAACGTTTATTAACATTGGCATTAAGTGTAAGTGTAAGTTGGAGTCTCATGATGGCAAAAGAGACTATCGTGGAAGACCATGCTCAAAAATCTACCTATGTGGATGGTGTACGTCAAGGTATGACATGGTGGTATAATGAAAAAGGGAAAGTCAAGTCCAAAGTAAACTTTGATCATGGCAAAGAAAATGGCATCTATACATCTTACTATGACAATGGGCAGGAAAAACTTGTTGTTGAGTATGTGAATGGGCAAAAACACAATATTCAAAAAATCTACTATGATAATGGTCAACTTGGTTCACAAGTAAATTACAATATGGGTAGACGAGAAGGTCTCATGACAGAGTGGGATGCAGAGGGATTTAAATCGTCTGAAGTTTTTTATAAACACAACTATAAAGTGGGTATTAAAAAATACTTTGATCATGATGGGAAAGTCACATTTACACAAGAGTTTAAAATGGATAGAAATCCTGTGATGGTTAAACTTCTCAAAGACAAAAGAAAAGAAACACTTGTTGACCTTGCAAAATATGGCTTACTCCCAGAAGAAACACCCGAAAAAGAACGTATGCGTTAAGTATCGTTTTTTGAACACCCTCCTATTGGATATCTCCAATTTCACTTAAAAATCTTCACTATTTCTACTCTTTTTAATCTCTACTAAACCACTCTATTTACTAGGTAAATAAGCTTAAAGAATGCTTTAACTTATAACAAATATTCTTACAAATAATAATAATTTTTTTTAATGTTACATTTACGAAAATATTTATAATTTTATGGTTTTTTTAAAGAAAACTTAATCACTATCATGACAAAATAAAGCGTAATCGAATTTAAAAGGAGACTAAAATGATTTCAAAAATTGTAAAAAGTACTGTTGCTGCTTCTGTGTTAGCTACTGTCACTTTTGCTGCTTCTAGCTATGACAAAACACCACCGTTTGGCATGGACAAACTAGAAAAAGTAAAAGTAAATGGTGCTGAAGCATATCAACCAAAGGCAGACTACAGCATGTTCGTAAACTACGAACTTGGTATGCACTGTGTTGGGTTTGATATGAGTTACTGTTGTGTGATCCCACCATACAACTCTATTCAGTCACAAGCTATTAGAGTAGGTAAAGGGGCTAAACTTCCTAAACTTCTCTCACCAAAAGACAACGTAAAACTATTTGCTTACACTAAAGACAACTCGTTTTCAGAAGGTAACAAAATGAAATACTGGTCTGTATCAAAAGATGCAGATGGTGACGGACACTTAGACTCAGCTGGTGATAACGTAGCAAACTACGTATGGACACACCTCTTTATCTATAAGGACCTTGAAGGTACTATTCCAAAAGGTTCAAAAGCGAAAGACAGACTTAGAGTAGGTCGTCAGATTCCAGTAAAAGTGGATCATGGTCCTTCAGGTGCACCAATGACAGGTTACATGACCTATGCGGGTAAAGAGGGTGGAAATGTTGTCATGACAGATACACTTGTACCGCCAGTAAAAGATGTAAAGCTTATCCTTACTGCTTCTCACCTCTGGGATTCACTTGGTCTTCCTTTAACTGCATTTAATGACAGTAGAAGAAAGGGGTCTTTACGTTCTGTCACAGAAAAAGATTTCCAACCTTTCCAATACTCTACTGTTGAACTACATACACAAGATGGAAAGCAAATCAAACAGCCTGATGGAAAAACAGTATCATACTTCGGTACAAACCCTGTAGATATTCCTAACTGTTATGCATGTCACTCACGTACAGGTAAAGCTGCACAAATGGCAAGAGACGAAGGTCTTAAGCAAGGTGATGCAGAGTACAACTACTGGAAAACTTACCCAGATACTTCAGAGTATATGGCGAGACTATCTGAAGGGTCTATTAACATCCTTTCATTACATGATGCACACCATGGAACATCATTCCTTTCATCATATGACTCAAATGCTGCGATTAACAGACTTGGAAAAGTTGGTTTCGTAAACTGTACTGACTGTCATGGTGACAACGTTTCTGGTAACCTTCAAGAGCCAAGAGTGACAGCTTCTGGATACAAAACTGTTAAAGCAAAACCTCTTTCAGAAGCAGTACATGGATTCCACCTTGCGATGGTTCCTATGCCTGATGCAGCTGGACGTTCACAAGCATGTCAATCATGTCACCCAACGCACTTCCAAAACCCTAACATGAATGATGACACGAACCCGTTCCGTGTAACAGATAGATATGGTGAAGCAAGATTTGCAAAAGGTGATATCAGAAAATCTGGTGGTGGTTGTTATGTAAGACGTGATGCTCACTCTAATCCTAATGCTAAACCACCGTTCTTCTTGAATAACTATGGTAAATGGCAACTTGAAAATGTTTCTATGAAAGATGAGCATGGAAAAGATGTGAAAGAAATGAGAGGTCTTTACTGTACAAACTGTCACTCTAAAGTAGCACAAGCACTTTATGCAGCTGATGACATTACAAATGACTCTAAACAAGAAGGTAAAACACTTAGAAACAAATCTCTTAAAGAGATTGTTGCTGCAGTAGCTGGTGGAGACATGAAGAAGTTTGCTTCTATCGCAGATGCTAAAGCAACTGGTAAAAATGAAGTGCTCTCTTACTACCTAGACCACAAATCAGCAACATTGGTTAAAAATGTTGGTAAAAAAGGTAAACTAGATCTTAAACCTTGGAACCATAAGACTGGTGGAGATGTACCTTATGCAGCAGCTTCTGGTGGTAATGACTGGTGGTTAGCAGCGTCTGAACCTCACTGTGCAGATTGTCACTTGGCTCCATTTGTTGAACAAAACACAGGTGGTAAATACTTCCCAATTGATCAACCAAACAAATACTCTTTATACAGATATTCTAAAGCGCATGGCGACATCGCTTGTCAAACATGTCACGAGTCGACTCACGGTCTTTACTCTACACGTTATGATGGTGATGAGAGATCAGTAGACGTTACAACACATGAACAAGCACTTCAGTACTCACCAGATGGTAAGTATGCAGGTCCTGTTACGTGTGCAGCATGTCACACTGTAAACAAAAATGGTGTACCAACACAACTTGAAGGTACAAAATATGCTAACGATTACTGGGCTTCAGTGACACTAGCACACTTTATGAGAGAGGGTGATCAAAAACTAGAAGTAAAACAACTAGTTAAAAAGTATCCTTACAAAAATTCTACTAAAGTAGTAACAGACGGTTGGAAGTAATTCCCCCCTTCTGTTATCTGCCATCTGAACATCTCGTTTAGATGGCAATCTATCCCCTCACCTTATCACCAATTTATGGGAGATTCCCTTTATTATTTCTTGCGTAAAAAAACTCCAGATTCAACGTGTTCAGTATGTGGGAATTGGTCAAACATTGCAGCTTCTTTGACATCATGAGTTTGAGATAATATCTCTAGGTCTCTAGCAAGTGTTTCAGGGTTACACGAGATATAAATAATATTTTCTATCTGCGAGATAAGAGCTATCGTACCCTCGTCCAAACCTGCACGAGGAGGGTCAACCAATACAGTAGAAAAATCATAGGTTTTTAAATCAATATCTTTGAGTCTTGAAAATTCTCTTACGCCGTTTAGCGCTTCAGTCATTTCTTCTGAGGCAAGACGGGCAAAAGTAATATTATCTACTTTATTGAGCGTACAATTCTCAAGTGCCGCATGAATGGACCGTTTACTTATCTCTGTTGCCAATACTTTATCAAAATAGTGTGAAAGTGGTAAAGTAAAGTTCCCTAAACCACAGTATGACTCCAAGAAGTCACCATAACCTACTTTTTTAGCCTGTTTGATAGCCCACTCTATCATCTTCACATTCACAACAGGATTTGGCTGAGTAAAGCCACTTTCATACTGTACATAGGTAAATGTTTTATCATCGATGTCTAGTTTTTCAGTCACATACTCATCAGAGAGTATCACCTTTTGTTTACGGCTTCGTCCCATAATTTTACAGTTTAATTCAGACTCCAAATGTTTTGCTTCTTCACTCCATGCTTCATCTAATTTTCGGTGGTAAAGCATGGTTACCAAACATTCGTCTGTAGTCGTGGCCAAAAACTCTACTGCAAAGAGTTTATGTTTGAGTATTTCGTGGGAATCATTGATTTTATCAAGTAGTTTCCACATACGTTTTTCAATAGGCTCGATGACCTTTGGGCACTCCTCGATGTTAATCGCACCATCTTTTGTAATGTTCCCCATCGCATAATCACATCTCTCCCCATCGTGCCATATGCGAAACTCTGCACGTGCTCTATAATGTGAATCAGGTGAGTCAAATACTTCTAGACTATCCGAATAAAAAGGTGACAAAAGTGTGGCAACACGTTTCTCTTTTTCTGCCAATTGTACGTTATAACTTGTATTATAAAGCCCACAAGAGCCACAAGTTCCAAAATGTTTACATGTCAAATTTATGCCTTTAATTACAATTAGGTATAATCGCAATATTATATTTAGTGAAATTTTATCTAAAAAAGGGAAAAAATGTCTATATCAGTCGTCATATTGGCCGCAGGTCAAGGTACAAGAATGAAATCTAGCACACCAAAAGTGCTTCATGAAATCTCTGGGAAGTCTATGCTTTTTCATGCCATAGATGCTGCACAAAAAATATCTGACGACATCACAGTCGTTCTTTACCATCAAGCTGCCCGTATACAGGCTGAGATTGAAAAGTATTACGAAGGTATACATTTTCATATGCAAGATGCTGAACAATTTCCTGGAACTGGTGGTGCAATGAAAGGGGTGAGAGTGAAACACACCAAAGCACTCATACTCAACGGAGATATGCCACTGGTTACAATGCATGCATTAGAGTCACTCATACAAGGAGATGCTGATATCAATATGTCTGTCATTAAACTTGAAAACCCTTCTGGCTATGGACGTGTCGTTATCTTAAACGGTAATGTTCAAGAAATCGTAGAAGAAAAAGATTGTATCCCTGCACAAAAAGAGATACAAACTGTCAATGCGGGTGTTTACTGTGTCAAAAAAGAGTTACTTGACAGCTATATTCCTGTACTTAACAACAACAATGCGCAAGAAGAATACTATCTTACAGATATTATCAAAATGGCGGTAGAAGAGAATAAAGTCGTTCATCCTGTCATTGTAGAAGAAGAAGAGTTTAAAGGGGTAAACTCCAAACTTGACCTTGCACATGCAGAGGAGATATTGCAGCGTCGTATTAGAACTGAGTGGATGAAAGCAGGTGTAAGTATGCGTTTGCCTGAGACCATTTACATTGACTCCCGTGCTACTTTTGAAGGTGAGTGTATGCTAGAAAATGGTGTGAGTATTCAAGGTGCTTCACATATCATCTCTTCTCACATAAAAACCAATTCAATTATAGAAGACTCACATATAGAAAACTCTGATGTTGGTCCAATGGGAAGAGTACGACCAAACTCTACACTCATTGACACACACATAGGTAACTTTGTTGAAGTAAAGAAGTCAACGCTTACAGGAGTGAAGGCGGGGCATCTTGCCTATATAGGTGATGCAAGCATAGATGAAGGTACGAACATTGGTGCAGGGATGATTACATGTAACTATGATGGTAAAAATAAATATAAAACAGTCATTGGTAAAAATGTCTTTATCGGGTCAGATACACAAATCGTTGCACCTGTTACCATAGAAGATGATGTCATTGTTGCAGCAGGTACAACCGTAAATAAAGATGTAGAAAAAGGTTCTTTAGCCATTTCACGTATTGAAATGAAAAGTATCAAAAATTTCTTTTATAAATTTTTTGGAGATAAATAACAGATGCAAATTAACTTAGTTGGAAAATCCATACTCTTAGGTGTTACAGGTAGTATTTCTGCCTATAAAGCTTGTGACTTAGCACGCTTGTTTATCAAAGCAGGTGCAGAGGTACATGTTGTCATGACACCTGCGGCAGAACGTTTTGTCTCAGCACTTACTTTTGAAGCGCTTACACGTCATCCTGTGCTTACGGAGAACTCTGAATCATGGAGTTCAGAACTCAACCATATAGACATTGGAAAAAAGTGTGATGTATTTGTCGTAGCTCCAGCCACTGCCAACACACTCAATAAACTTTCAAAAGGTATCGCAGATAATATCCTCACACAAACGGCTTTAGCATTTAAAGGAGATATGATAGTTGCACCTGCTGCCAATACACAAATGCTTGCAAACCATTACACCGCTGGAAGTCTTAAAATGCTTGGGGTAAATGATTATATCATTGTGAATCCCCAGGAAAAACTTCTTGCCTGTGGTGATATGGGTAATGGTGCATTAGCAGAACCAAATGAAATATTTTTTGAAACAGCAAAGACCTTACTGAAAGAAGCGTTTTGGGAAGATAGACGTATTGTAGTTACAGGTGGAGGCACGAGAGAAAAAATAGACGAAGTGCGTTATATTTCTAATTTTTCGTCAGGAAATATGGCAAAAGCACTTTGTCTCTCTTTGTATCTAAAAGGTGCTGATGTCTGCTACATTACCACCATGGGAAATGAGGGACTCCCCTCAGGTATTTATACCATTGATGCTGAAAATGCTGAAGAGATTTTGGACTATACACGTGATGCTGTACGTGTCTCAAAAAAAGGAAAAATGTCTAAGCCCTCTATGAATGCAAGTGATAGACATCTCATCCAAAAAGAACCATACTTATTTATGGTTGCAGCCGTGGCAGACTTTACACCAAAATTTCCTCAAGAAGGAAAACTTAAAAAATCTATGCTGGGCGAGACATGGAATATAGAACTCAGACAAACAACTGATATTCTCTCGTCCTTAGACAAAACAGACATCAAAACCATTGCCTTCAAAGCAGAAATGGATACTCATGAGGGTCTAAACAATGCCATCAACCTCCTTACACAAAAGCAGGTTGATGCTGTTTGTTATAATCTTTTACAAGATGCCACAAGCTTTGGGGGCAATGAAAATGAAATCACGTTTATTACCAAAGATACACAGGTAGCTTTAGGAAGATCTGATAAATTAACACTCTCCCAAAAAATTCTTGATGAAGCGCAAAAGTTAAGCAATGACTAACCCTCCGTTAAAACATCTAGCTGTTATCATGGATGGCAATGGTAGATGGGCAAATCAACGTGGACTGAAACGTACGAAAGGTCATGAAAAAGGTGTAGATACCATTCGTGACATTACAACCTACTGTGCAAACCATGAAGAGATAGAAACAGTGACCTTTTATGCCTTTAGTACAGAAAACTGGAAACGACCCAAACTAGAAGTTGAATTTCTCATGAAAATGCTCAACAAATATCTAAAAAATGAACTTCCTATGTATCAAAAACATAATATTCAATTTCAAGCTATTGGTGATTTAAATGCATTTTCAAATACGCTACAAAAACGTATCAAAGAGACAGAAACACTAACGAAAAACAATACAAAATTAAGACAAATACTAGCACTCAACTATGGTGGCCGTGCAGAGATAACGGCAACAGTAAATAAACTCATTAAAGAAGGGAAAACTGTTCTTACAGAAAAAGATATCTCAAAAAACCTACAAACACCTTACAGTGATATAGATTTACTTATTAGAACCAGTGGAGAAGAACGTATATCAAACTTTTTACTCTGGCAACTTTCTTACTCAGAGCTCTTCTTCTCTCCAACACTTTGGCCTGATTTTACAGCCAAGGAATTAAAAGATATAATACAACACTATAAAACACGCACGCGACGCTTTGGAGGCATTTAATGATTGAGACAACACTAGGACTCTTAGTTTTTATATTTGGAATTATGATTGGTTCTTTTCTAAATGTAGTGATTTACCGTATACCAAAAAATGAAAATATCGCGTTTCCAGCTTCAAAATGTCAAAGTTGTCAGACACCTTTGAAGTGGTATCACAATATCCCTATTTTCTCTTGGCTCTTTTTAGGAGGTAAATGTGCTTTTTGTAAAGAACCCATAGCAAAACAATATCCTATAGTTGAGTTTGTAACAGGCGTTATTTTTGTTGTTCTCTATACAAAAGTGGGTCTTGTGTGGTACTTTCCTTTTGTGGCTGCTACTTTTGCTGCACTTTTTGCTTTAGTCATGATAGATTTCAAATATATGGCGGTGCCTGACTCAGTAAACTTTGCTGCACTTGCATTTGCCTTGGTACAACCAGACTTTTTACACGCTGCAATGTATGCAGCCATCGCAGCGGGAGGGCTTTATCTCATCGGTCTGCTTTCATCCTTACTTGCTCGTAAGCAAGCTATGGGAGGGGCTGATGTGATAGTTGCTGGAACAATGGGTGCACTGCTTGGTTTTCCCAACTTCTTTGTAGCTATTTTCCTCTCTGCCATTTTAGCGATGATTCCTGCTATGATATACAGAGACAGGGGTGTGCCCTTTGTACCTTTTTTAGCACTTGCTACATTCATTGTTTATCTATATGATACAGAAGCTACACAACTCTTGGAAACACTGATTTATGGTTAATATAAAAGGCTATATTTCATCAAACTT
>CAZQOC010000017.1:0-14381 GCA_964594745.1 uncultured Sulfurovum sp. | reverse complement strand
ATTTGCTCATCTTGAAGCATTGGATCACAGTTTACTACTGTTGTTACTGGTGCTGTATCACCTACATTAATTTCTGTACCGCCAAGGTTACATACGATGTCATTTTTAAATGTTACTGTTGCCATTTTTAAATCCTTTAATTAATTTTGTAAGAGCATTATGGCTCAAATAGGATAAATTTAGTCTTAATTAAATTGAAATGTTTATGTACTACAATTATATTGATAAAGTGTTACTAATTGTCACACACTATAGACCAGGGATTCTTGGGATTCTTCCTAGTTTAGAGTTACGGCAGTACCATCCCCAACCTTTTTTCATCCAATGACCTATTACAGGCATAGGAATCATCTTACCGCCTTTATGATTACGGTAAACAAAAGCAGCACCATCACCTGTATCCATCACACATAAAATATTAAGATGTTCCAAATAACTCTGTTTTGAGTCAATCTTTTGCATTTTCATGGCAATATTATAAGCTACATTTTTAGCCATCACTTCAGCAACATGTCCTTGTTTGGCGCGCCACTCTGGCCCCATAAGTGAAGCAGAGTCTCCGATGGCGTAAATAGTTTCAAAACCTTCTATCTCATTATACTCATTGGTCACAACAAAACCTGCATCACTTAAAGGAAGCCCTGATTCTCTTAAAATACTATGTCCTGTACCCGCAGAGATAAACATGGTTAAATCAGACTCTATCTTGCTACCATCTTCAAACTCTATGCCATCTTCTGTAAATGTAGTAATTTTAGAACCCACTTTTTTGTGAATGTTCAATCTTTCAAACATTTTATCCATCATCACTAGCGCTTTTTCACCCATCTTCTGTCCAGGTTTTTCCATAGGTGCAAAAAAGGTAAGCTCAAAGTTCTCACGTAAACCTTTTTTCTTTAGGTAGTTATGTACATTAAATAAAAGTTCAAATGCAGGTCCCCCACGTACAGCTGAGCTGTCTTTAGGGTTACCACCAAATCCCATGGCTATTTTTCCATTGTCTTTAAGCATAAGTGTATCTAGCTTTTCATAGAGTGCTATTGCCTCTTCAGGCTTACCACAAATAGAAAGTGTATGCTCTATCCCTGCATGTTGTATTTTATCTTGTCCAAGTGCTGCAACGATATAGTCAAAATCTTCTAGCACACGTCCGCTTACTAAAGTCACTTTTTTAGACTTAGCATCAAAATGGTTGACTGGGTCTACAATCAGTTGAAATCCATGTTTCATTGCTAGCTTATCTAAAGGAACAGAGACATCTTCTTTCGTCACATCCCCTGTAGGTATCCAAATAGAGGTTGGATAGATATAAAAATAATCCCTGTCACTCACCAATGTGACTTCTATCTCTTGTTTGCGTAGGTAGATTGCCGCTTCAACACCTGCAAATCCACCACCCAATACCAACACTCTACTCATTATACTCTCCTTCTTAATTTCACAATCTTACTATAAAAATACTGACTATAGACCTATTTTTTTAAGCGCTCTACTTTTGGGTACATAAATACTGCTTGTCTATCGATGATTATCTTATCTTTATCATCCACGGCGTAGGCAACAATCTTAACAGGAATTGGTGTATCTTTATGTGCATCTTTGATTAATGGTTCTTTGGCTTCCAACACAACAACTTTTTTCTTCTTTTTACCTGCACCTATTTTAAATGCTTCCGCTGGTCTTTTAATCGTAATCTTATCATTACCTACAATATCGAAGTAATAGGTATGCTCTTTACTGTCTGTATTTGCAAACATAAAGATATAATCATTTTGCACCACACCATGATCAAGTATTTTATAGAGTCTTGGAGACTTATTAATATCTAAGAGCATGTGCTCTTTTTTGCTTCCCATCACAAAAAGAGCAATAAGCACAATAGTAAGTACCGTAAAGTATGCAATCACTTTACCTCTAAAGTAATTTGTTTTTCCCTCATGTCTTAGTGTCTCTTTTTCAGATGACCACTGTACCAATGATGGTTTACCTAATGCACCCATAACTGTTGTACACGCATCTACACACTCAAGACAATTGATACACTCAAGCTGTAATCCTTTACGGATATCAATATGCGTAGGACAAACTGTTACACAAGATTCACAGGTTGTACACTCTGCACTTGGCTCTACCTTAAGCAGCTCTTTTTGTTTTTCAAACTTCTTCTCTCTCTCATATCCATGTCCTTCATAGATATCACCACCACGGATAGGATCATACACTGCCATAATCGTATCATCATCATACAGTACAGACTGTACACGGCTGTAAGGACAAATATAGACACAAAAATTCTCTTTAATGAGTACAACGTCTATGATAATAAATGCTGCAATACCAAGAAACGCACCCACAAGCACCATATGCTCAGAAGGATTTGACAAGTATCTAAAAAAATCCTCAGGAGGCACAAAGAACCATAAAAAATCAGCCGCAGCAATAAAAGCAAGAATAGACCAGAGTAAAACAGCAATCACTTTTTTTACTTTGTTTTCCATTTTAGACATATCTGGATCTTTTTGTTTATTTTTGATACGTTTACGTAAGCCTAAAAGTTTTGTCTCTATCCCATCTCTGTAGATAACACGGAAAATAGTCTGAGGACATGCCCAACCGCACCAGGCTCTACCACCCACAGCAGTCACTGCAAATATCCCTAAAAAGAGAAGCATAAGCAAGAACGGCATCAAATAAAGCTCTTGCATATCAAATGCAACACCTGCTAAGTGCAGTTTTTTCTGATCGAAACTAAGTAAAAAGAGGTGATTCCCCCCTATTGTAATAAAAGGCATCACAAGTGCCACTATTGTTGCTATCACATATGCCCAATATCGTTTAATACGATACGGTACCCACCCTTTTAAATACTCTTTTGCCTGATTTTTCTTAGGCTTATTTTTTGGTATTTCTTCTGCATTTATTGTTGCTTCCATCTTATGACACCTTTTTTTCATTTAATTTTTCTTTTTCAAACGGACATATGAGTACCACATTGTCCATACCGCTATGTTCGCTATTCTCTGGCATATACGTACCCACACCTGCAACCAAATCTTTTATGTTTCTTGATTCAATATAATCTTTCAAAGAACTTCTACTTACTTCTAGTTCCCTGGCAATCGCACTGACGCTCATCCCCTCTATTAACAAAGAGACAATCTGTCCATGATATATATCAAATTTTGAATTCGACTTACTTCCCTTAGGTCGCCCTATTTGGTTACTTCGTACTTTAGATTCTTGCCTTAAAGTATTAAGTAAAGGAAATATATCAACCATTTGGGTTTCTCTATTGATTAACATATCAGAAGAAACTATCCAAAGATTTACATTATGTGTCAACATACAGTTAATCACTTTAATGAGTTCTTCTGCTCTGTCACTCAAGATAGAAAGAGATGATACAATGACTGTATTACCATCCTTCATTGAACGTAAAAAACTTTCAAACTCTTCTCTCTCCTCTACAAGAAGGTTTTTTGTTGCATATTCAACTACCTCTTTGTCAATACTTAAATTCTTAGCTAATGCAAAGGCATGAATCGCCTGTTGTTGCATTGCCAACGATGGAAAGCCAGGAGCTTGTCTTCTATACGAATACGAATAAACCATAATAATCCTTTAATTACATCGTCATCATATCAATTTTGATGATAAAAGTCAAGAATATTTATATTTTTATCGTCAAATTTAACTTTTTGTGTTCTTTTATGCTAAAATATTAAAAAAACAGGCAATATTTTTGAATTTAACACACCTAGACGAACAAAACAAACCTAAAATGGTAGATGTAGGAGATAAAGCACCTTCAACCAGAATTGCTACAGCTTCAGGCATCATTGAAGTGGGGCAAGAAGCTTTCGAAGCAGTCATTGCAAACACGGCAAAAAAAGGCCCAGTGCTTCAAACAGCGGTCATTGCAGCTATTCAGGGTACTAAACAAACCTCTACACTCATACCTATGTGTCATCCTCTTATGTTAACCTCTGTAAAAACAGACATAGAAGAACTTCCTGAACTTCCGGGCTTTAAACTTACTGTGACAGCTAAGCTAAACGGACAAACAGGTGTAGAGATGGAGGCACTCACAGGCGTAAGCGTAGGACTACTTACCATTTATGATATGCTCAAAGCCATTGATAAAGGGATGATAATCAAAAATGTACAACTAGAACACAAATCTGGAGGCAACTCTGGTGACTTTGATAGAAAGTAAAGGAAAACAATATGAAAATTATGGATGACTCAACACCCGAAAGACCAGAGATAAACTATCCTACACAATGGGGGTTTAAAATTATCGGTAGAGACAAAGAGGCACTTGAAAAGTGCATTCAGTACATTATGAAAGAGACAGGAGATAAAGAGCACACCTGTACACTGGGGAACCAGTCAAGAACAGGAAAGTTTCATTCTTACAATGCTTCATGTACCGTAGATAGTGAAGAAGAGAGAAATAAAATCTTCAAATATTTTAGTGACCATGATGATGTGGATATGGTGATTTAAGCTTTAAGTGTATGCAGCATCCTATCTGCACTCAAGCTCACCAACATGGAAACAATCACATATGCCAAAAAGAAGTAGAGTCCTACCTCAACTTCTGCACGGCTGACATCCCCTTTATTCGCAGTAAGATAGACGAGAAAAACTGCCACCACAAAGACATCTACCATAGACCACTTTCCTATCATTTTAAAAAACTTCACCACAGAATGGGCAAATTTACTCTCTATGAAGACAGAAACAAACAGTAAAGAGAGTATCTTTACAATAGGGACTATCACAGAAAATAACAGTATCACAAGAGCAACAACCACATCACCCCCATCCCAAAGTTTTATGATGGAACCAATAATACCTTTTGATTCAAAAGAGAGTACGATATCACCTAAGTACTCTACTTCTTTGTGTATCGTTACCATTAAAATAGGCGTAAGTAAACCAAAAATAAGGGTAATGATAGCCGCAAGTGAAGCAATAATCGTAAAACTGCGTAAAGGGATAAAAAAATATGATAGTAATATAAACAATAATACAAGCATAAAGAAATACATCATATGCTTTGCTTCTTTCATGGCATACTCTTGTTGTGCTTTTATGGCATCAAGGGTAGCTTTATCGGTATCTTCATAGAGATTGCCCAAAATACTTTTAGCCAGTTTGGAAAGTTGTCTTTTTGCTTGTTCCTGCGCTCCTTGATGGCTGACCAGTTCTGTCGTCTGGTATTCGTAGTCTACTGCGTGTTTGTAGGAGTGTACACCAAAATAGACCATCAAAACCAAGAGCAATACCAGTAGTGGATATATTATTTTTGTCATCATTTTCCCCATTATAGTACTTCAAAGTATATAAGCAGGTTTTTTTGAAAAAAGTTATCATTATCATCGCTTACCATCACATAGCGATTTTTACCTACATGTGCAAGCCCTTCAAAGTTATCGACATCCCACCCTTTATGGCTATTCATCTTCGCAAGCACTTTTGTAGGGCACATTTGCTTTTTACACTTCTTAATCCATACCTTTTTAAGGGTAACCACAAAAGGTTCAAGTATCCCATTGTAGGAGCGTTCTAGTACCAAAAGATTTCCATCATCCATGACTTCTATAGCAGTCACAGCGCTTCTGGCTTCTTGCTCAGCTTTAAAATGCCATTGCTTTGCACGCAGTGAGTAAATAGTCTGCTTCTTTTTATAATCTTTTTTTAATGGCCATTCACTAGCCGTCAATACACCATAACGAGGATGCCAAGCAAGCGCTTCAAGAGATTTATTTCTACTTCTATAATTTTTAGGATTTCGCAATACTTTAGGCAGTCTATATTTTTTAATCAATCTTCCTGCTTTTTGACTATTTTTATGAAACCAAGCTACCTTGGCATCTCCTTCAAATGAAATAAGTAATCGTTTTTTACCGTCTAATACAAGTCCCTCTGAATCTCTTTTGTATTTTTTAAGTCTTTTACCTTTTTTAGTGCGCAATTTTTTCGCCATCAAAGGTTCAAGCATATCTATTTTAGAAGAGAACTTCGCGCGAAAAGCAAACAAAGCACCTTTGTCGCCCACAAAATACAAAATATGCGTTTTATCATCATAGGTCACATCCGAAAGTTCTGCGAATTTTATACCTTGTATATCAGAAAAAGAGAGTTGTTTTTGATCGAGTATCTTGATACCCATAAATTGATGATGATTTAATTTGGGAGCGATATTAACAGAAAAGACACCCGCGTACAATACTGAAAAAAAATAAAAGAAAAAAAAGAATATTCTCATCTAATCACTTGACTTCTCGGGGAAAAAATAAACCATCACCAAGATGATGACTATTGCGATATCTATAGCGACATCTGCATAATTAAACACTGCAAAATTAAACCCGCAGTGCCATGCTACATAATCCACCACACCCTCACGCACAAACCGATCATACACATTGCCAAGCGCTCCCCCGATAAGCAATCCTGCTGGAATTGCATAACGCTTTAAATATCCCTCTTTAAAAATTACAAAAAGTAGTACTATCACCAAAAGTGCTTGAAGCCATTTTAAATAAGGTCCTAAAAAAGCAAACATTGAAAAAGCCACACCTTTGTTATAGTGTAACTCTAGATTTATACAGCTTCCTGCATGATAATACCCATCAACAAAAAGCGATTTGATATTTTGATCGATAATAAATGTACCTAAAAGGACTAAAAAGAAAACAGCAAAAACTCTCATTACGCTAAAGCACCTCTAAAAAATTGTTTACACTCTTCCATCATCTCTTCTAAGATCTTTTCATCTTTACCTTCAAGTAAAAGTCGTATTTTATTTTCTGTTCCTGAGTAACGGAACAGATGTCTCATTCCTAAAGATTCTATTTTTTCTTTTAGCGCATCCAACCCTTCTATCTTTTCAAGAGGTCTTTTCTCTTCCACCAAAAGATTAACTAGTAATTGAGGGAAAGATTCATAAGGGTTAAATGCCTCACTTGCTTTTTGATTAGTATCGACCATATAAGCTAATGCTTGCAATGCAGAAGATATACCATCACCTGTTTTGGCATAATCTGAAAAAATAATATGTCCACTTTGTTCACCTCCAAAATTAATGCCACTATTCTGCATCAACTCTACAACATTTTTATCTCCTACGGCAGAACGATATAAAGTAAGCCCTTCACTCTCAAGATATTCATCTAAGCCTTGGTTACTCATCACCGTAGCTACCATGCCTTTTCCCTGAAGTGTTCCTCGCTTTTCTAAATGAACGGCAAGTACTCCCATAAGCTTGTCCCCATCAATGACTTCCCCTTTTTCATCTACCATCACCAATCTATCAGCATCACCATCAAGCGCTATACCAACATCTGCACGAGACTCCAAAACAGCCTTAGCCAAAGCCTCTGGATGCATGGCTCCACACCCTTCATTAATATTAAAACCATCAGGTTTATCCCCAATCACTACCACATCAGCGCCCAACTCTTGCAAAATAGTTGGCCCCACAATATATCCTGCCCCATTTGCACAGTCAATCACTACACGTTTTCCCCATAATGTTGTTTCTCGGGGAAAGGAGTTTTTAATATGCACAATATATCGTCCAACCACATCATCAATACGTTTTGATTTTCCTATCTCTTTACCTGTCACTTGTGCCGCATCAATACGTGCATCGTCTCGGTAAATAGCTTCTATCTCTTCTTCTTTTTCGCGGTTAAGCTTATTTCCAAACCAATCAAAAAACTTAATCCCATTATCATAATATGGATTATGACTTGCAGAGATCATAATCCCCGCATCACAGCGCATGTTTTGAGTTAAAAATGCTATAGCAGGTGTTGGCATTGGACCTATTTGAATCACATCAAACCCTACGGCAGTAAGTCCAGAAACAATAGCATTTTCTATCATGTACCCACTACGTCTAGTATCTTTCCCAACCAATATTTTATTGGTTCTTGAAAATTGTTTAAAATAAATTCCTGTAGCCATTGCCAAACGCATTGCATTCACTGCTGAGACTTTTTTACCTGCTTTACCACGTACACCATCTGTTCCAAAAAGTTCCAAAGTTATTCCTCTAAAATGTATTAGTTCAATTTTAACTAAATATTACTAATATATCCGTTATGCTAACAATTAAACCCACTTAATAAACCTTTAAACTTCTTTTAGATATTATTCGCGAACTATTTTCACTCTAAACAGATTGATAACAACAATACCTAAGATAAGGAAACAACCATGGCAAATAACAAGTCAGCAAAAAAACGTATTCTAGTCACTGCTAAAAAAACTGAAAGAAACAGATACTACAGAACAAGAATCAAAAACATCGTAAAATCAGTACACGAAGCAGTTGAAGCTTCTGATAAAGCAGCTGCAACAGCAGCATTTGCAGCTGCAAACAAAAACATTCACTCTCTTGTAAGCAAAGGATTTATCAAAAAATCAACTGCAGCAAGAAAAGTAAGCCGTCTTCACAAAATGGTAAACAAAATAGAGGCATAATCCTTTCTCCTGTTCCACCAACTAGCCTTCAAGGCTAGTTACTCTATAATATCCCAAAACAATCCAATATAAAGTCATCCTATGTTCAAAGAAAAATTACAACCTTTTATAGACAGACACAATGAAATTACAGAGCTTTTGAGTTCTCCTGATATCGCTTCAGATATTAACCGTATGACAGAGCTAAGCAAAGAACAATCTGGACTTAATACACTTGTAGAAAAAGCCAAAATATATATCGAAACAGCTGATGCTATAGAAGAGAACAAAGAACTTCTTGGTGATGCAGAGCTTGGTGACTTAGCCAAAGAAGAATTATCAGAACTTGAACCTATGCTTCCCAAACTTGAAGATGAGATCAAAATACTGATGATACCAAAAGATAAAAATGATGATAAAAATATTTTCCTCGAACTACGCGCAGGTGCAGGAGGAGACGAAAGTGCACTCTTTGTTGCAGATGTCTTTCGTATGTACACACGATATGCCGAACAGGTAGGATGGAAAATCGAACTTGTTAGTACCAATGATGGTACAGCAGGAGGATATAAAGAGCTTGTTGCACAGATTAAAGGAGAAGGGGTTTACTCTAAACTCAAATATGAAGCAGGTACACACAGAGTACAGCGTGTACCAGATACGGAAACCCAAGGACGTGTACATACCTCTGCTATCACTGTAGCTGTTATTCCAGAAGTAGATGATGTCGAGATTGACATTAAACCCAATGAGATAAAAATGGATGTATATCGTTCCAGTGGATGTGGTGGGCAATCGGTCAATACAACAGATTCTGCTGTACGTCTTACACATATTCCTACAGGAATTGTAGCTGCAATTCAAGATGAGAAATCGCAACACAAAAACCGTGATAAAGCAATGAAAGTACTTAAAGCAAGAGTCTATGAAGCTGAATTACAAAAACAACTGGATGAGACATCAAGCCAACGAAAACTTCAGGTAGGCTCTGGTGATCGTTCAGAGAAGATTAGGACCTATAACTATCCACAAAACAGACTTACCGACCATCGTATTGGACTCACACTCTATGCCCTTGATGATATTATGAATAACGGTAACCTTAATCTGGTCATTGATCCCCTTATTGCACATGCACAGACAGAAGCCATTCAGGAAGCAGGGCTTTAACATGCCTACATTCACAGAACTTAAAAGCGATAATGATTTAAAACAAATTATCAAAGCAGCCTTTGATACAGATTTAGATATTGAAGGCTCCTGGGGATATACTCAGGAGTCTGCAACTATTATCCTCTCTTCTCCTACTCCTATAACACAATTTGAGCATATGTTTGCTTCTATGCGTGCTTATGTAGAGATGAATATGACTCTAGCTGAAGATGAGCGCTATGGAAGCATCAACACCAATGAGATAAGACGAGAACACTTAGTCATTGATGGCCACACTTATGATAAAGTCACCTATAAAATTACTGCGATGAAAGAGACTGTTTATGCTTCATTTATTGCAGCCTACAAAGAAGGTTATGGCAAAGAAAGTTTTAATATTTCTAAACATTTTAAACAAAGAGAAGAAGCGACGCTCTCTAGAGAAGTCATCCATTGGTATGAAGTGAGTAGTCTACTCTAAGACAATCTTGCCTCTACTCCTCGCTTTCAAAATCTAATTTTGTCTCAAAATCCTCCAAATCCATTGACTTATATGATTCTGTCTTAATATACTGTAAAGCCTTTAAAAAGCTTTCCGCTCCTCTATACCCTATCACGCCATAAACAATAGTATTGTGTCTATCTACAAAGCCCACAGTAGGATAAAAACTAATTTCAAGAGACTTAGCATACGCATGCTTCGTACCTTTAAATTTTTTATGCTTCACTTCTGCGTTATCATCAATACCAATATCAACAAAAATAAAATGCTTATCTATCATGCGTACAACTTTTTCATCATCAAGTGTAACATGCCTCATTTTCTCACAGAAGCCACAACCCAATTTATGAAAAAAAAGCAATAAATATTTATGCTCTTCTTTTGCCTTTTTGCTTAGTGCATCTATATCTATAATATTTGAGGATGGTGCATTTGCATGAAGTGCTACAAAAGAGATAGTAAAAATAAAAAATACTACAAGAGATTTAAACATCTTCTTGCCTTTTATTAAGATAACAAAATATCCTAAAAGATACTTAAGTATCTTAATCACCATGCACCCAGAGGTACATAGTAAATACAATCAAATTATTTGATTTTCTTAGTAGCGAAGAATACTTCACCTTTAAGTTGTGAATAAGTAATCTTTAACTCATCACCTTTTTTCCCAGCAAATTGAAATTTAATCAATGGGTTTTTAGAGAGGAATTGACTTGTTGAAGCGTCATATACTACTTTATCGCCCACTGTTGCAGTAATGTGTGTAATGAAGTTCGCTTCTTTACCTTTTTTCTTGGCTTGATCATATGTAAGCATATCATGCGTGATAGCAACTTTAGCTTTTACCATACCATCTTTTTCTTTTGCTTTAATTTTCATTTTTACTTCAGTTGGAGTTGCTGTCGCTGCTGGAGCTGCTGCCGCTGTTGCTGGAGCTTTTGCCTCTTCTGCTGTTACTGCTGTTGCAATAAGCGCTAGACTTGAAAGTGCTAAAATTAATTTTTTCATTTATGTTCCTTTAAATTATTATCTATTATCTATGAAAGGAAGGGATTAACCTTCACATCCACCAAGAGCTACTTCTAGTGAAAGTTTAGTTTCGTAAAATTTACCATCTTTACCTTCAACAACTGCAGTAATTGAACCAGATTTCTTCATTTTAATTTTAAGTGAAAAATTTGCTTCTGTTCCCTCTGGTACTTCAAAAACTGCTACTGCTGATTCAGGGTTAACGTCTTGAAAGATTGCGATTGATTTTGCTGGAATGTCTGTTTTAACAGATACAGGAATGGCTCCACCATTACTTGCTACTTTTGGTGCTTTAAGTTTAATATCTGCACTTTCAGTTGGTGTGATTTTTCCATAAAGACCCTCGATTGCTGTTGGTACAGTTTTTGCTGTCCATGCAGCTGGTTTCTCTGCTCTATAATCTGTTGCGCTAACGCTCACTGTCATTGCTGCTACTGCTACAAGACCTAATATACTTTTTTTCATTAATGTTCCTTTCTAATTTGAATCATAGGATTGAGCTATTTCTCAAACTCATACCCTATTTTATGTAATTATTGTGTAATAATAGTGATAAGGCAAACTTATTTAGATTGACTTACCATATAATCCACAACTGCCTTAAATGCTGCATCATCCAGCGTTGTCCCACCTTTAGGTGGCATACCATTGATACCATGAATACCATTTTCATAAACTTGGTCAATACCTTTTTTAAGTACTGCCGCCCATGCTTTTTTATCGCCTACAGCTGGTGCACCCATAGCATCTGTTGCATGACATACAGCACATGATGATTCATAAGTGGTTTTAGCTTCACTTCCTGCTGCCCCAGCTTTTTTAGCTGGTTTCTCTTTTTTCTCAGAGATTGGAGGATTGTAGTCACTAATCCCTACACCTTGAATACGTGCAACAATTGGTTTACCATCAAAACAGTCTTTCATACATCTTTTTTTATTCCCACCAAAGTTTGTAGGATTATCATAGAATTTACGTACATTTTCTAAACCATCCTTACCTTCGATTTTTGGAACAAAACCATCTTTGTTTGGCATAACAATTTTTAAGAAATTGTCTTTGCTTAATACAAAATCATCATCCAGCTCTTCACCATCAATCTTAATCTCATTGATAGAAAGAATATATGCAACTAACGCATAGGTCTCGTCTGCTGACAATGACATAGGCGCAGGGTGTGGCATACCAGTTTTAATGTACCAAAAGAGTGTACTTGCATATGGCCAGTATGAACCAAAGTTACGTTTTGGACCATCATCATCTGGGTGAAGTCTTTGAAGCTTGAGAGTTTCATGCATTTCATACGCATTCCCTTGCTGTAATGCTGGATACCCTGCACCACCTGCACCAAAGTCAAAGTGACAAGATGCACATTTTGCTTCATAAATCTCATCACCCTCTTCTACAGAACCTTGACCTTCAGGAAGTCCAGTTCCATCATACATGACATCAATATCCCATGCCTTTATTTCGTTTGCTGTTGCTTTTCTACCAAACTTAACATCTTTGTATGCTTTTTGTGTATTAACATGGTAAGAGGAAGTCATACCATTTTTTACAGGGTAAGTCATACCCCCATCAATTACTTTTTTTCCATTTTCATACGTGCGTGATGCATCACTCGCTGCCATAGCAGAGACTGAAGCCAATGCTACTACGGTCACTGTCGATAATAATTTACGATAAGATTTGAACATTGTGTACCTCTCCATTCTCTTTAATTTCCCATGTCATAACGCCATTTCTATGGTAGACACCTTCAATACCAACTGCATCTCTTTCTTGTTTCACAGATGGTTGAACATATCCTGCATCATCTCTTGCACGACTTGAAAGGAATAAAGGTTTTCCTTCATATTTGTAAATGAATGAGAATCTTGTCCATGATTGAGGTAAAACCAAACCTTTGAGACTTGCTTCTTCCCAGTTTTTACCACCATCAAATGAGATATCAACCCCTTCAATTGTACCCATACCAGACCATGCTAATCCTTCGATTTCTACAGTCTCACCTTTCTTAAGGTCTGTCCATGGTTTTTCTGGACAAGGAGAGGTAATTACAGAGTTTACTTCATTGGCATAGAAATGCTGAATCGCTTTCCCATCATGCTTAGTAAGTGCAGTGTATTTTGCTGTCTCTTCTTTACAATAGTATGGCTCACTTGCAAACTCAAGTCTCGCTAACCATTTTACACATAAGTTACCTTCCCAACCTGGGACAAGTAATCTAATTGGATACCCTTGCTCAGGTCTTAATGCTTCACCATTTTGACCCCATACAATCATTGCATCATCAAGGACTTTGTCAATAGGAACAGTTCTACCCATATGAGAACTGTCTCCACCTTCTGCAAGCATCCATCTCGCATCCGGCTTAAGCCCAAGGTCTTTCAAGATATCTTTAATGTAAACACCAGTCCACTCAGCACAAGACATAAAGCCTTTAGCAAATTGAATAGACGGGAACTGAGGGTTTCTCCACTCTGGCCCACCATTTGCGGGACATTCAATAAAGTGAATTCTACTTACACTTGGATATTTTTTCAATTGATCCATAGTAAGCACTAATGGTTTTTCAACCAAACCATGAATCATAAGTCTATGCATATTTGGATCGATCTCTGGTGTTCCACCATGGTGTCTGTTAAAGAAAAGCCCGTTAGGAACAATAATACCATTAAGATCTTGAATAGGTGTTACAGCAATAGATGCTCTCATGTTTCCTGAAGACAACAGCTCTGTTGTTCTTCTGGTTACATTACTCTCGTAAGGAGAAGGTTGTCCATAAAGATTATAGGTGACAGGTTCTCCCCATTTTGTTGCCCATGGCTGTTCTTCAATTATTGCAGGATCATCTTCTGCTTTTACTTTCACTGGTGCCATGACGCTTGCCGCGGCTAATGCACTCACAGAATAAGCTGCTGTTTTCTTAAAAAAGTCTCTTCTACTTGACTGTGTAGCTGTAGCATCAACGTTTTCAGATACATTCATACTCTTATTCATAGTTCCTCCTTGATTTATTTTAAAATGACGTAGTTATTGTCTACAAATTGTCATATGCCTTAGATTATATAGAAATAAAATAAAAGTAATAAGAAAAGTAATTCATTCTCACTACCACTACACGATAATATATACAATTCGTAACCAATTTAATCACTAATCATCAAAAAAAACTATTATAATCATAAAATATATATTATTATATTGATACAAAAAG